>CAYMFD010000138.1:0-7974 GCA_964389475.1 uncultured Saprospiraceae bacterium | reverse complement strand
GTCATCCGGTCTAGCTTTAGCTCGAAGTCCTCTAGCATGGCCGTCTTGAAGTCAGGCGTATAAAAAGGTCTACCTATGGCCGGCATCTCGTTGATCATGATGGCAGAGACATCACCTATCCGCATGTCAGGGTTGTCGGGGTGGGGTGTGATGGTCCCACCCATCAAGAGGCTCTTGTCAGCAAATATCCGAGTGTCGGGCCGCTGATGGTAGACCATGGTCATCGAGTCCCAGCTACTACAGATGAAGTTGTCATTGATCATATCATCCGTGACTGGGATGTACTTGGACCGCGCATTGGAGGTACCCGAGCTTTTGGCGAAGTACTTAGGTGTGCCTGGGTAAAGGACGTCTTTCTCGCCTGCCACACTCCTGTTTATGTAGGGCATCAGTGCCTCGTAGGTCACGATGGGTAGCACTTGCCTGTATGCCTCGATGGGTAGATTATCGGTGATGCCAAAATCTCTGCCGATCGCTGTGTTAGCCAACCGCCGTACGAGCCGCTTATATAGCTCATGCTGTAACTCAGGGGAGCGATGGTGTATCGCCTCGATCCTTCTGTATCGATACTGCAGGTAGTGCTTAACGCCAAAGTTGATGAGAGAAGCTTGCATCTTTAAAGGTTTATGGGTGGGGTGTGAGCTGAGTTACTGCTCTTTTTTGATTACTGGGTTGATCTGCTTTTGTAGGTTGATCAGTCCTGCCTTTATCCCTTCCAGTTCCTGGACGATGGCTTCTGTAGTTATGTTTTGCTCTCTTGATAGCGCAGCCTTGGCTCCTTCTAGGGTCATACGATCATCCTTGACGAGCCGATGTATGGCTGTGAGGTGCTGTATGTTAGCAGGTGTGAATAGACGACCGCCCTTACCATTGCGACGGGTGTGTAGCTTACCGAAGACGGTCTCCCAGTGGCGGATCAGGCTAGGTGCTACGTCCAGCTGCGAACATACCTCGCCTATGCTATAGTATCGTTTGCTGAGGGGGAGATTGCTTTCCATCTCACCAAGATAGTATGCTCAGCTTCTAAGCGTGAGGTATGTGCTCGAGATTAACAGAAATATTGACCGAACTCTACATTGAGTTACCACACCAGCTTGTCATTGACATATCTGTAGACCTAGCCAGTGACGTTAGGCAGCAGTCATCTGTCGCTGTAAAGAGATAGATCAAAGGGGCGACAAAATGTGCGAATTTTTCAATGTGGGAATTGTTAATGAGCACGGCATAAAACACCTACACTTTTCAGAGGCCTGCACATTGTTCTTTACCAGAAAATAAAAGCAATTTTGACACGACACTAGATCGATATTGGCCTCATTGATACCCATGGAGGCTTTACTATACCAAGCATTTATTGATCTCTTTCGATCATCAAGAGGCCAAGAATCTCCTCACAGCGACATGATTTTTGGCTTCTTTTGATCTAGCAAAAGAAGTAGGCCTGTCGGGCCTTTCCGACATTGGCTACACAATCGGAAGTCAATTTTGTACCTACAAATGGTAACAGACGTTAAGTCACAACCATAAATTTCTTTTCTACCTTGATAGACAATATTGAGTGATATGCTAATATTGATCAACCCCATCACCTACACCACTCTTTTACAGCCCCCGTTCTAGAACGGATTAATTGACCATAGTGGATCACCATCTACAGCCTATCAGTCAGGCCATTACGTGTCATATAATTGTTAATGTATAATAGTTTGCTTATCAATACCTTATAAAGGTGCTTTCTCGCAATAAAACCCTCATGATAGATCCTTTTCACCGTCTATTTTTTGTACTTTCGCACACTTACAATTTGACAAAAAAGCATTTTTATAAATGTCTGATAATCAACGTATAATTCCGATTAATATCGAAGATCAGATGCGGTCTGCCTACATCGACTATTCGATGTCAGTAATCGTGTCCAGAGCCCTACCTGATGTGAGGGACGGTCTCAAGCCTGTACATCGCCGTGTACTCTACGGGATGGAGGAGCTAGGATTAACCAATAGTAAGTCACATAAGAAGTCTGCTCGTATTGTAGGAGAGGTGCTCGGTAAGTACCACCCACATGGTGATACATCGGTTTATGATGCCATGGTACGTATGGCACAGGACTGGTCCTTGCGATATCCGCTAGTAGATGGTCAAGGTAACTTCGGATCGATGGACGGCGATAGCCCAGCAGCGATGCGATACACAGAGGCCAAGCTGGAGAAGATAAGTGCTGAGATACTATCTGACCTCAAGAAAGACACCGTCGACTTCGAGCTTAATTTTGATGATACACTCAAGGAACCAACAGTACTACCAGCCCGTATTCCGAACCTACTAGTCAATGGAGCATCAGGTATCGCCGTGGGTATGGCGACTAATATGCTGCCACACAACCTCCGTGAGGTGGTCGATGGAGCTATAGCTACAGTAGATAATCCTGATATTACCATCGAGGAGTTGATGCAGTATGTAAAGGCCCCAGATTTCCCCACAGGTGGCACTATATACGGGTATTCAGGGGTCAAGGAGGCATTTGAGACAGGTAGAGGACGAGTTGTAGTCCGTGCCAAAGCCTCGATTGAGGATAACAATGGTCGTGAGCGGATCATCATTACAGAGATCCCTTATCAAGTCAATAAGGCCAACCTAGTCGCCAAGATGGCCGACCTCGTAAATGAAGGTAAGATTTCGGGCATTAGCGATCTACGTGATGAGTCAGATCGTACAGGTCTACGGATCGTCGTCGAGATCAAACGCGACAGTATGGCTAACGTCGTACTGAGTAAACTATACAAGTATACACCGCTGCAGTCATCATATGGTGTCAATAATATCGCCTTAGTCAATGGTCGGCCAGTACAGCTCAATCTTAAGCAGCTGATTACCGAGTTTATCAAGTTTAGACTAGAGGTCATCGTTAGGCGTACACAGTTCGATCTACGCAAGGCGGAGGAGAGAGCACACATCCTAGAGGGATTGCTTATCGCCCTGGCCAATATCGATGAGGTCATCAAGATCATCCGTAACAGCAAGACAGTCGAAGAAGCACGAGAAGGCTTGATGTCAGCATTTGAGCTATCCGAGATCCAAGCTCGGGCCATCCTCGAGATGCGCCTGCAGAAACTCGTATCTCTAGAGGTCGATAAGATACAAGCTGAGTATGACGAGCTGATGAAGAAGATAGACTACCTTAAGTCTATCCTGGAGAGTGAGCAGATGCAGCGCGACATCGTCAAGGAAGAGCTAGGAGAGGTCAGAGAAAAGTACGGGGACGAGCGACGTACGGACATTCACTATGCTGACGACGAGATCAGCATAGAAGACATGATCCCTAATGATGAGGTAGTTATCTCTATCAGTGAGCTGGGGTATATCAAGCGGACCAAGGTCAGCGAGTTCAAGTCGCAGGGCCGTGGGGGTACAGGATCTCGTGGTAGTAAGACGAGAGATAAAGATCAGGTCGAGCACTTATTCGTAGCGCATAATCACAACTACCTACTCCTGTTTACAGAGCAGGGTCGATGCTTCTGGATGCGAGTCTACGAGATTCCCGAGGGTTCCAAAACTAGTCAAGGTCGGGTCATCCAAAATCTGATACAACTGCCTAAGGAAGACAAGATCAAGGCATACATCAAGATCGAAGACCTTACTGATGAGGAATACCAGAATAACAATTACATCTTCTTCTGTACCAAGCAGGGTATCGTCAAAAAGACGCCGGTAGAAGCATTCTCTAGACCTCGTACCAATGGTATCAACGCCATTACCATACGAGAGGGAGATACACTACTTGAGGCCAAATTGACCAATGGAGAGAGCGAGATACTGATGGCTAACCTTGGTGGCCGTGCCATCCGATTTGATGAGAGTGCCGTACGTAGTATGGGTAGATCCGCCGCTGGTGTCAAGGGTATGGTCCTAGATGGTGATGGTGACGAGATCGTCAATATGATCAGCGTTTCTGATCCTAGTGATGTGGATTACAGCGTGCTTGTGGTCAGTGGTAAAGGATATGGTAAGCGATCGCCACTAGAGGAGTATCGTAAGACCAACCGTGGTGGTAAGGGTGTCCGTACCATGAAAGTCACCGACAAGACGGGCCAGGTAGTCGCTCTCAAGGGAGTAAGCGAGGCCGATGGACTCTTTATCACGACAGAGGATGGTATCATGATACGTACCAAGATAAGTGACCTCCGTGTCATGGGTCGTGCTACGCAAGGTGTACGTCTCATCAAGCTCGGTAAGAAGGACAATATCGCCGATGTAGCTATCATCGCTAATGGTGGTAACGACGAAGAAGAAGAGTAAGTCTACCAAGCATGCAGAATAAGAAGCCTGTCCACTCTTTAGTCGCCAGACTGTATGAGTGGTCGGCTACTATTACTAGAGACCTTCCGTGGAAAGCCTCTAATGATCCTTACCAAATCTGGCTGAGTGAAATCATCCTACAGCAGACTAGGGTAGCACAGGGTAGGCCATACTGGCAACGCTTCGTTGCTACCTATCCGTCCGTCGCAGATCTTGCAGCCGCTTCTCAAGAGGAGGTATTTAAGTTATGGGAAGGCTTGGGCTATTACTCTAGGGCACGCAATCTACATGCCGCTGCCCGCAAGGTGGTTGATGAGTATCAAGGTGTTTTTCCTGCGGATTATGGCGGCTTGTTGAGCCTCCCAGGTGTTGGTCCCTACACGGCCGCCGCCATTGCTAGTTTTGCTTACGGACTACCGTATGGTGTGGTCGATGGTAATGTCATGCGAGTGATCAGTAGGCTCTACGACAGCCACTTACCCATCGACACAACGGCTGGTAAGAAGTATGTCCAGACCCAGGTAGATGCCTTGCTGGATCATGATGATCCTGCTAGTTTTAACCAGGCCATCATGGACTTCGGGGCCCTGCAATGTGTGCCACGCAATCCTATATGTGGCGACTGTCCACTACAGGACGACTGCCTAGCACATCAGCGAGATACTGTAGCCATATTACCTGTCAAGGCTAAGAAACTCAAGAAGCGAACTAGGTATTTTCACTATCTATTTTTGATCGATAAGGGTCAGCATACCTTGTTAGCTAGACGCGAAGAAGGTGATATCTGGGCGGGTCTGTACGAGTGGCCGATGATAGAGACAGCATCGGACGATGTGCCACCAACTAGAGCCTGGGCAGACCTGGGCTTTGATATCGAAAAGGTTACCAAGTCTAAAATCTTTAAGCAGACGCTTACCCACCAGCATATCCGTGCGACCATAAGTATAGCGCATGTAGATCACGACTTGCCAGCACACGATGGCTACACGCGGGTTTCGCTAGATGACGTTGCTGATTATGCTTTTCCCCGACTGATACGCCATGCTTGGGTAGAGCTCAAGCCTCTGTATACGTATTAGCTCGCACACCGCAAACGGCACCCCGCATATCGGACATTTCGACGACGCTGCGCTTGCTCAATGGCCAATAATACGCATCGACGAATATCCCAATATGACAAATAAGCGAATCTACGAATAAGCAAATCGACGCATCGACGAGATTGGCGAGCAGCAAGGTTTTGCCTCAGCTGCGATTGACGCATCTACGAATATCACACATCGACCAATCGACAAATAAACGCATCGACGAATAAACACCCCTCTCTTCCACTTAAGAAAATGTTAAGAATAATACTCAGGTAGAACTCTCGCTTAATTCCAATCATTATTTTTCTATGACTCATTTAGGGGAGGCTTTTAAGTTGCTTTCTCTGCAAAACTTATAATTATGTTTCATCTAAACCGTGTTTTACACACACACACACACACAATTTTTAGTAACCTACTAAGAAAACTACCTGTTCTTTGCTTTGCATTGTTAGTTATGGGAATTGTTGCCTGTAGCGATGAAGTGGATGAACCACTAGAAGATCAAGCGCTGGTATCCAATCAATCGCTCGAAGTACGAAGTGATGGATGTGGCCCAGCAGAAGACGATGATTGTGTGGTAGAAGAAGTTAAGTATACAATCACATTACCGACCTTTCCACCCTGCGATTATTCAGTAATTGTTATCGTTTCTACTTGTGGAGATAAGATTTACTTCGAGGACAACCAATATGAGGTGTCTCCTGAAAACCCTAGTTGTCCACTTACACCCGAGATTGCCGAAGAGGTTTATGACAGGGCTGTCGACCTTCACATGAGAATACCTAGCGGTGCATTAGACTTAATGCCTCCATGCGATGAAGGTGAGATAGTAACTAGTATTCAAATCAGGACAAACTGTACTCGCTTTTGTGAAGTGCCTAACATTTTGGGCGGCTCAACCTTCCGCTTTAGAGAGTGTAGTCAGGTAGCTGGGTGCTGTACGACCGAACGAGAGTGGTGTAAAGAAGGCGATGATATTATCGTTACTGATCCTGTGAAGGCTACAATACAAGGCTGCTCTGGCACAGTCCTAGGATGCAACGGACAACCCCTACCGCCGTTCAATACAGAAGGTGCTTGTCTAGTACGATGTAACTAATAGGTAAATCAAGAGGAGCTGGTTTTTTATCAGCTCCTCATTTAAATTTGAGCTACATGAGATTTATATTACTATTTACCATTTGTACTCCTGTCCTTCTTCTGAGTCAGGTTCGCTGCGACTACCAGCCCATAGACTTTGGGGAGGTGACGCCTGTGTGGAATAGGGTCATCATCGACTCATCGATGATCGGTTATAGCTACAGTAACGAGTTAAGATCTGACTTTATTAGGGACGGTATGGAGCAGTTTTCTCGCATAGACGAAGGTCACTCATTTATCGAAGGAGACTACCTATATAGTATCCAGACGGTATTGATAGCAGGAGATGCCGTAGGCTATTATATAGAGCAGATTAATGTAGATACAGGTGAGAAGTTGTGGTCTACCTCTATTGATACTCGTAATACATCTTACATGTACAAGATGTACGATGCATGGGTTGATGACAGTAGAATAATTGTCAAAGGAGGTCGTCGTGTAACACAGTTTGCCACAACTTTTGTTAATCTTTTGGGTGGCGCAGCTCTTTATCCCATGATACAGACTTTTGATCTAAACGACGGTCAGTTGATAGATGAGTATGTAGCTGATAGCACAGCAGTAGAAAGTCCATTGATTACTACGACGGTAAGAGTAAGGGGAGAGTATGCTTTTGTAGACGAAGAAGGCTGGGAGTTAATTGATTACGGTATCTTAAATGCTGATGGTAGAGGACGATTACTCTTGTATAAATCAGACAGTCTTGGAAATACTGAGATCAGTGGAGATACACTTTTATGGGGTGGTGATTATTTAAATGATTGGAGTCCTGATACGTCAGGTAAATACACCGTAGACCCATTAGCATATAATGCAAGTGATGGTAGGTATGTGTTTGTTCAGCAGCGTGCTCGCAGATTTGAAGGGATAGGCCCTCCATCTGCAGCAACGGTAACCATATTTGACTACGAGTGGAATACTATTCAGAAGCTTGATTTGACAGATATACTACCAGATAACTTCGGCTCTGTAGATGTGATGTCTTACCAAGAGGATAGAATTGTTCTTCGCTGTTGTTCGTATTTTAATCCAGATAGAGAGTGCCCTTCCTGGTTTATTCTTTTAGATAGTGACCTCAATGTCCTCAAGATTATCAACGCTTCTCGCAACTTCAATAGTCCTATTATTAATCCTGTCTTTGATGAGGATGATAATATGTATGTGGTGGCACGTGAGAGTGTGGCGGAAGATGTATTCATTACTGCGATATATCGAGATAACGAGGATGGGCTAATCGACCTCGTAGCATCTGGTTCTTTTGCGAATGACTTTATTAGAAGCCCTAACCCTGGCAAGGTATTTCTCCTAGATGACGGCGATTTAGTCTTTAATGTGTATCAGAGTTGCACTTTTGACACTAGTACTTCTTCTGGTATAGCTAAGTCTACTTTTCCAGAGTGGTTCAGGATCGATGCATCCGATCTAGCCCTACCCGTCAGTACAGGTG
>CAYMFD010000137.1:3488-8040 GCA_964389475.1 uncultured Saprospiraceae bacterium | reverse complement strand
CTTCGTAACAATACAGTAGATAGACGACCATAAAGACACATGCCAGCACTGTACAGCCAGCTAATACCTTATGCCACTCCGTGAAAGGAATCGATATTTTAGGCCGAGATGACTTACTATCCATGAGCGATAATTGGACTTGCTCGTAAAGGTAAGGACCACATACCTGAAGAGGAGTTATAAAAATGCGGCGGCATGTGCTTTTGGACATACTGCCGCATTGGCTTAACTATCTGGATTCTCGCAATACTACCACAAGGCTACATCAAGGTAAAAGGCTAGCATACTGTAAGTCATAACGAAGGGATAAGCTACCATATAGACCCGATGTAGTATTCTCGTAGGTGGCCTCTCTATCAAAAGTACCTACAAATGGCGTCGGTTCGATAACATACCTCAAATCACCGGTGGCAACAGCCCGATAGGCATATCTATAGTGCATTGATACCTGCACGCTTAAGCCAGCTATTATACGTAATCCAGCACTACAACCAATAGCAGGCATAAATTGGCGACCTGTACTAATGTCGTCGAATAATTGCTCATAAATCCTACGATCAGGATTGTATTGCCCAGTACTAAATCCTCCATTTCTTTTCCGAGTAGTATTCTGCAGGTGAATATGGACGGACGGCTCGACAATCCATCGACGATCGCCACCTCCCAGAGTATATGCATAACCTATACCAAATAAACGAGTGTCGGCCCGTGGTGCACCACTTATGATATACCGCTCTCCATGCGGATAGGGATGTAACTCATCTTCTAAGTGGACCTGTATCTGCACTGACATAGACATGAAAGAAAGGTAAGTGACATGTCGACCATTTCGAAAAGGTCGATAACCTAGCGTCACACCATAAGTACTGCCCTGGCGCCTGCTATCTCTCACAAATGATGGATCGCCATCGACCACTCGACTGACAGTACTAGATATGCCCCTGTCTATCTGTATGATCTGCGCATGCATTGCATATGTGCCTAGCATAATTAAGACTGTAAGCAGCATACACCTGCAAGACCCCTCCATATTCGTTTTACTAAACATCATCACATACCTTTTTTCCACTGCCAGTCATACCTAGCCGATAGTCCTAAATAGTATCCTCTAGGACTACTCTGGTACTGTGCTTGTTCCTGGTACTGGCCATATACTAAATAGTCCACTTCTCCTGATGCTACAGTCCTATATGCATACCTTATGCGTGCCGTCACCTGTAAACTTAGACCTCCTAAGAGCCTCAATCCAGCATTAAACCCAACGGCTGGCATTACCTGAATACCCTCGTGGAATCGGTTAAAAAAACGAACACTGTACTTCGGCTCTGTTGGACCCACCAGCACTGATGCAAACCCTGGAGACCGTGTCTCTACCGCATGCTGCACATGCAAAAAAACAATCGGCTCAAAAATCAATCGACGCTTCCATCGCCACAAACTATGGCCATAACCTATTCCATAAAGATTACTGTCTCCACGACCATTGCTTTTGATCGAGAATTGTCTTCCTTGCTGATAATCGACATCTCGCTCCTCTAGATGTATGCCCACATGAAACACAGACAGATTGTAGGAAAAGTAAACAGCATGTCTTGCGTCTGCCTTGGGTCGGACACCTAATGTAAAGCCGAATGTCTCATCCTCAAGTAAAGCATTGCGAGCATGCACTGGATCACCCTTTATCACTCTACTATAATAAGCGCTTTGACCTAAGTCAAGCTGCAGAATCTGACCAGATAAGCTACCACTGACAATTATCAGGGTGAATACTAGTAGTCTTTTCATTATTGTAAGGTGAGCGGAGACAGATTATGTACCTGCCCATCAATGGTTACCCTATGTGTAGATCGTACGAGGTCAATATCTGGAAAGTATCTTGGCGCATGTCCTGACAGGTCAATATTACGTGCTACATACGAGCTGTTATCTTCTGCCTCTCCACCAAAAGGTACAGCTAGATCAGAGCAACCATCGGCCTTATCTCTCATCGCTGCCTCAAAACTCGTATACACTTGATCTACCTCTCTGCTTAACCATATCCCCCAGCGTTTTCGCTGAGTTTTTGTAAAGGATCCTATATGAAGCCCAAAAAGATTCTGACTTATCCATAGTTTTTTGGTAACCCTAATATTACCAATTGACTCTCTCTCCTGACGATCATCCTTCTTGCCACAGCCACAATCAGGACAGTCCATACTATACTGCCATGATGCATCACAGTAGCCCGGTAGTTCAACACCATAGAAAAGCACTCCTTCTTCGCTACAGGGTTGGGTACTTAAATCAATCTCTACAATTGCACCCTGAGCTGGCGCCTCCGCTGGTGGCGCAGAGACTTTACTACCATCTGGTAGGTGTATTATGGCGTATCGGTCTTCAGGGTTAGCCCAAAAAATATGGAACCTGTACGTACATCCGCCTACATTACTAGTCGTTACGGAGTAGTCACAAGCATCCCTAGTTTCTAGTGTATCTCTCTCAGTCTCAAATATTTTAATACCGTCCTTAAATAGTCCAAGGCTGACAGTCGTGAGATCACTATCATGAGAAATGTGAATTTGATCACTTGAACTCTCCTCTTCGTCATTGACGATCCACTTAAAATCATGAGGACCACTATCGACAAGAGAAACAAACGATCTATTAGTCAATTCGTAGCCACTGTCTGTGTACTCAACAGAGTAGCGGAGGTCTGCATGATCTCTCTCGACTAATCGACCACTATCGTCCATATCGTAAAGTTTTTTAGAAGAATCTTCCAACCCAAGAAGCTTGATATTTTTGGCACCAGTAAAGTAGGCACTCCCCCAGCCACTGACCAGCTCCTTAGTCTCAGTGTCATAAGTTGGGACTACTGCAATAGTTCGATCATTAAAAAACCTAAAGTATTTATTACCAACTATGATCTCGCCGTTGGCATTTAGCATTGACTCCAAGGTGCTATCAAAAGCACGTACGTTAGGAAGGAGAGTGGGTGTGGAATCATCCGAGTTGTCCTCAGCCTGCAATGCATCGGAATAAAACTCAGTAAAATCAAGTATCGATGGAATTGTAGTTATGGTTTCAGCAACCTGATCTTCTCTTGTATTTAAGCCTTCTTCATCAAAATCACTATTATCGTCACAGCCTGCAATTACCCCAACACAGAGTATCATAGTAGTTATATAAAGGAAAAAATCAATACATTTCTTAGCTCTTGTTTCTTGTTTCTTGTTTCTAATGCAATTAATATTATATTTACCTAAATGAGTTAAAAATTATAATTCTATTTAAAGGTAGGTATAATTGTCTTCTATGCAAATAGATTAACTAAAATCTGCCGCAATAATGTCGCTAAAGAGACAAATCCGCACTATTAAGGCACATTATTAGATGTACATCACCACCAACCATACACTCTACCCGTCGACTTTCCATCTATAGCAGTGATCAATCAGGGCCGTGTAGGTCTCATCGTGATTAAGGATCTCCTCATTACCGATGACGATGACTTGCTCTCTCGCTCTAGTCAATGCTACGTTGAGCTTGCGGTCTACCTCTTCGATACTATGATTGATGAGGGCATCGAGCTGGCTGAGGCGATTGGTACATAGGCTGACGATGATGATGTCCCGAGCTCCACCTTGGTATCGCTCTACGGTATCTATCGATATGGGTAGCTTATTGCCTCCCTTGATGAGGGTATCTTGTATCTGAGCGATCTGGGCTCTATACGGCGTGATGACTCCGATGGTATCTGCCTTGATCTCCCAGCCTTGCGAGGCATACCACTCTCTCAGGTACTTGATGAGTCTGGCCACAGCGACGGCCTCATGGCGATTGACCTTCCAGTTATAGTGGCCATCTATACGGCATGGTACGTAGATGCAGCGATTCTGATCCAGGATCGTCTCGATAGGGTTATGCGGCGTACTACGACTATCGGCTGACAGACGGTCTACGTGATCGATAACTTTGAGCTGACCGCCGTAGAAGCGTTGATTAGGAAAATCCATCACAGCCCGGTGCATACGACCCTGTGCACCGAGTATGCCCATGGCATGGCCCCACCCATGAGTAGTCGCCGTATGGTATAGTCGCTCGAATAAGGACATACCACAGTCTACAAGGCCTGTATCTTGCAAGGCTTTGTCATCGACCACTGCCAGGCTCTTACGCTGCCGCACGACCGCCGGTAGCTGCTTGTGATCACCGATCATGACCCACTTACGAAAGCGGTGTAGGAGACCAGCCAGCATCGGCTCTAGTATCTGCGACGCCTCGTCTATGATCGCGGTATCAAAGCGTACCAGCTCTAGCAACTCGACATTGCTGAGGACGCTACTGACGGTTGAGACGTAGATGCGACAACTGTTGACAAGGTCGATAATCTCTGATCGCTTGCCCAGTTCCCCGACCTGGTTGACAAGGAGGCGGTCTGCAAACGCAGGCCCACAGCCATGGCGACTACCGAGGCGGAGGTACCGATCCTGCATCTTGGGACCGATCGCTTGTATAGCATGGCAAATCTCATCGACCGCTCGATTAGTATATGCCATGATGAGGATCGTCT
>CAYMFD010000137.1:0-3388 GCA_964389475.1 uncultured Saprospiraceae bacterium | reverse complement strand
GCTGTTAGGCCCTGGTATACCTTGGCAAAATGCTCAATATCTCTGCCGACAAAGCCCTTGGCATCGATGTGGATGGGATTGACGAAGTGTAGGATGTGCTCTGTCTGCTGGTCGATCGAGCCGAGTTGCCGCTCCAGACTGATAATATCGTTACGGACCTTGATAGACTCATTCTGCTGTGCCTTGACTGGCGGGGCAAACTTGAGCTGGTCATTATCCAGTACACTGTAGAGGATGAATGGCGTGATGGCGTATCGCTTGTCATAGACGGAGTGCATCATCATATCATACAGCAGGGTCTGCGTATAGTGATTATGACTGAGGCCATACTTGTTGGGCCGCCATGGCTTGCCCGACTTAAGCTCTACGATATCTAGTCGATTGCGCTTACCGTCGAGATGTAGGAGGTCAAGACGACCCTGTATACCGTACTTCTGGCTGTAGAAAGACGGTTCGAGGTAGACATTGCCGATGTAGATGCCTTGCTGCTTAAAGTCATGATTGACGACATGCTTCATATGCAGGAAATGGCTGTAGCACTTCTGTAATATCTCCCGCACCTGGTCGTCACTGCATAGGGCAAACTGCAGGGGAGCGATACGGAAGATCTTCTCTCGTAGTTGAACAAAGTCGATAGCCGGATCACTGACCAACTCATCGAGCAGTTGGTTAACGATATTTCCCACCATCAAGGCTTTAGACGTCGTCCTCGGCATAAACTTGCGCAGTAAGAAAGACATCGGCTGCACCCCATCACTGCTAAAGCACTCCGCTATTGCTGTGACATCGATGAGGTAGTCGGGCATCAAGACGATGGCACCAGGCTCATACCGCCCGTCGGACGTAATGATTACATCTAGAAAATTGGCCTGTAGCGGCATCTCAAAGTACTTACCTGCCGACTTGATGTTACGGGTAAATATCTCATTGCGGTCCGCCACATCGAAGTAGGCGATCAACTCCTCGTCACCCACTGCTTCGTCAATAAAGCTGACCTCATACTTGTCGAGGTCCACCTCCAGTATGAGGGCCGACACGATCGACTTGTACTGGACGACCTCTGTATTGCGTCGGAGTAGGTGGTCGAAGTGATCCGCTAGGCCTGTGACACTATACCGGGCATCGAAGAGGTAGTTGAGGAGTACCAGTACTACATATCGACCTAGAAAGTCGATGGCTGCCTCGTCCTTATCCTTCGTCAATTCTAGCTCACACTGCCGACGGAAGTAGTGGCACTGGTAGAGTATCTTCTTGGGCAGTTCGTCCCGCGTACCGATGTAGGCTAGCCTGCTAAAGAGGGTCGTAAAGCTGATGCTTTCTGGCTCAGTTGCCAACTCGATGACCAGCTGAAAAAGCCTAAATAACTCCTTGGTTCGCTCCTTATGAGACAGATCGTCGGCCTCCACCACGATGTGATAGGCCTTTTCTATAGCCGCTAACTGATCATCAGACATAGGGATGAAGATAGGCAAGTGTTATCTTACTCGGGCAATCCCTCGCAGATAAGCCTGATCCCAGCGATACACCATAGCCGCAAATATCACCAAAGCGATCGTACCTACGAGCCACGTGTAGGAGTAGTCCGCCTCTCGGACCGTAGCTATACCCACCGTGAGTATGGCCGTAAGGACAATGTACCGCAATATGCGTCGCACAGGATACTTGATTGGATAGTAGCGCTGACCCAGTAAGTAACCTACTACAAGCATGACAGTATAGCACGCTAGTACAGCATACGCCGACGCGATTACGCCTATACGTGGCAGGTAGATCACATTGACACTTACCATAATGACCATACCTAGTAAAGCGATGGCAGCCCCAAATAGGGTCTTGTCCGACAGTTTGTACCAGATACTCACATTGTAATACAACCCTAGAAGTAAAAAGGCAAATAGAAGATAGGGTACCACATGCAATGCAGACCTGTACTCCGCTGCAATTACATACTTGATCACGTCTAGATACGCCACGACACCAATTACTGCTGCGCAGATAACTATGGTGAAGAGGTGGGCTATCTGTCCGTAGAGATCTCCCTTATTACGATCATCTGCATGCTTAAAAAAGAAGGGCTCTGCCGCATAGTTAAATGCTACGATCATCAGATTGAGAATGAGGGCAACCTTGGCCGCGGCACCATAGATACCTACCTGCTCTTGGTTGTAGGTCAGATCATCCGATAAGTAAAGCTCTTGCAGTGGTGCTGATCCAGACATAGTAAACACACCCGCCGCACCCACTACCACCAGCGGCCATGCATAGCGGATCATCTTACGCCATAACGACCAGTCGAATGTCAACTGGACGGTCCTCAACTGAGGGAGCATCAGTAGTAGGATAACAATGCTGGCAAAAAGGTTGGCAACGAACGTGTAGTCGATCTCTCGTACGATGCCTAAGGCAGCAGCTATACCAGGCATATGATCAGGTGCCAACCACGGCAAGACCTCAAGAAAGAGAAAGACCATCATAATGTACAACAAGACATTGCCTAGTCTGAAAGCCAAGAAGCGTAGCGGTCGCTGCTCGTACCTAAAGCGGGCATAAAAGAGCATAGCAATCGTATCGAAGCCAATGATCATGGCAAACCATCGTATATATTGGGGATTGTCCCTAGACTCAAACTGTGCTGTCAACCATTCTGCCTGCCAAAAAGCAAGTCCACATATCACCACGGTAGTTATCAGCAAGCTGAAAAATGCTGTACTAAACACCGATCGTGCATCATCCTTCCCTGCATAGCGAAAGTAGGCAGTATCAAGACGAAAAAGCAAGATGGTCAATATGACGGCTGTATAACCGTAAAGGGTCGTATAGATACCTACTTGCTGCTGATCTTCAAATCGGTAGGTCAGGTAAGTCATGCCGATCAGATACTGCAATAGGCGAGGCAGTATCGACGATAGACCGTAGATGACTGTTTCGCCAGCAAGTTTTTTAACTAATGACATGTAACATCAATGAAAAGGTCTCTAAATACCGATACCCTAACGCCAAAGGTAGTGACTAGGGCTAACACCATTTCTGTCGATTCATTGATTCGTTGATCCGTCGATTTGCCTGATTCGTCAATTTGCTGATTCGTTGATTCGCTGAATTTGCCTATTCGCTAATTCGGCCGATCACAGCATCCCTCAAACCGCACCCCGAACACCGAACCACACAAGGTACAAGAAGCAGGGTCTCGACCACTTTAGTGTCGATAATGGCTACTGACTGTCAGGGCAGGTGTCTGTGAGTATAGCGACACCAGATAAATTACTCGACCCATATGTCCCGCTAAGTACCTACGGTACGGCGAGACTTAGGACCTCGATTTAGAGCTGCTTCTCAAGGTGATTGAGTGTAGCGCAGCGCAATCGAAATCTCCGTCTCGATTCTCTTC
>CAYMFD010000136.1:0-8422 GCA_964389475.1 uncultured Saprospiraceae bacterium | reverse complement strand
TCTAGGCGCTAAATGCTTTAAAAACCTTGTACAATCATCTCGCTGATGTCAAGTACCATCACTTGATCTTCCTTGTTAGCAGCAGTGACGCCGTCCTTCATCATCGTCAGGCAGAAGGGACAGTTAGCCGCTACGATCGATGCTCCCGTCTCAAGAGCCTCCTCGACTCGCTCGATGTTAATACGCTTATCGCCAGGCTCGTCCTCCTTAAACATCTGAGCTCCACCGGCACCACAGCACAGTCCATTGGTCTTGCAACGCTTCATCTCTACGAGGTCAGCCTCTAGGGCAGCAAGCGCCTTACGTGGTGCCTCATACTCGCCATTGACTCGACCTAGGTAGCAACTGTCGTGGTAAGTAATGCGCTTGCCTTTATAGGCGCCGCCCTCTACCTTGAGCTGCCCGCTGTTGAGGAGGTCTTGGATGAGTTGAGTATGGTGTACCACCTCGTAGTCACCGCCTAGTGCAGGGTACTCATTTTTGATGGTATTAAAACAGTGTGGGCAGGCCGTCACAATCTTCTTGATCTCGTAGGCGTTGAGGGTCTCGATATTCTGCAGAGCCATCATCTGAAAGAGGAACTCATTACCGGCCCTCCTTGCTGGATCACCTGTGCAGGCTTCCTCATCACCTAGTATGGCAAACGAGACTCCGGCCTTATCGAGTAACTTGCACATGGCCACGGTTACCTTCTGAGCTCGTGCATCATAGCTACCAGCGCAACCAACCCAAAAAAGGACGTCTACTTGGTCACCCGCTGCCATTACTTCTGACATTCTTCTTACTTGCATAGCTCTATATTTTTAAAAATCTTCTTGCGATTGAGGTTTTGTCGGTTTGCAGCCGCACGATGTAACACCCAGTAGGCAGGTCCGTCACGTCTATCGCTCCCTCTGATGGGTGCTGTTCGATCACTAGGTTACCACGTATATCATACACAGCGACATTGACGGCGTCTACGCTGGTGAGAATGGTGATCTCGTGAGTAGCAGGATTGGGGTAGATATCTGCAGATTGCTCTAGTGTGGACTCTTCGGTACCTACCCGTAGGTCGTACAATTCCTGCAGTCGGTCTATTGGGTCAATGCCTGCTGGTGTCTGCGGCACGATGATCTCAAGCGATGGTGCCAGAGAATTGTCTATCGAATTGTAGACGGTGATATAAGCACTCAGCGAACTAACCCCATCGCTGAGGCAGCGTGTATCTGCGCCTGGCACATTGGCACCCTGCATAGCTGCCATCAACTGGGCCGCTAGACCCTGCCCCTCTGCACGTAGGAAGCGTACCTCCATACTATCGATGATCTCTCTGCCGAGGAGTATATTACCTTGGATGGCGTAGTAGTCCCCGACGATATGCCCAGCATAGCCAAAGCAATTGCTGCCTGTGAAAGCATCAGCCACAATGTTACCATCGCTATCGACCGTAACGGCACCATATTGTCTGACGGACGGGTCTCTGGTGACATCATTAGAAGGTTGGCTGAGCCATGTTATGATCTCTTGCGCATCGCTACCCTCTTGTAACTGGCGGCGAGCATTGAGTTGGTTACCTCTCAGGTAAAAAGACTGACTATTTATAACACCACTTCCCTTGAGGACGTCTGCAATCACAAAGGCACCGTCGTCTGGCGATGGACCTCCTAGGCACGTCGCACCGGCACTACCCATGTCAAGCGTGACGGGATCGATGGCAACGATGCTGAATGTGTGCTGCGCTAGGCTAGCTGCTTGCACCGTTAACAGTACCGTGAGTATGTATAGTAACTTAGTCGACATCGTTGAGTTGACTAGTCCATGCGTCTCGGGCATCAGGTATCTGCCATACACTACCACCATTCTCAAGGGAGGTAAACATCGGCGTCCAGTCAGCTGGGCCAGCTGCCTCGGTCAGTATCTCATAGCGACGTAGCTTGAGTATCGGCTCCAGCGGATCGATGGTAACTGGGCAGGCCTCTACACAAGCGTTGCAGGTCGTACAGGCGTGTAACTCTTCGCGACTGATATAGTCGAATAACGATTTGCCGTCATCATAGTTATCTCCTGACAAGACAACGCCTTCGCCTCTTTTGTCCTCTGCGATAAAGTCTACATTGCCTGAGTCAATATTATTACCGATCTCCGTCGCCCTATCTCTGATGTCCATCAAGACCTTACGTGGTGACAGCTTTTTGCCCGTAATATTAGCCGGGCAGACATCGGTACAACGACCACACTCTGTACAGCTGTAACTGTCTAAGACGTTTTTCCAACTGAGGCCAAATATATCCTTGGCACCAAACTCTGGCAGCTCGTCTGACATCGGTACCTGGTCCTCAGGTATGAGGCCCATCATCGACTTGACCTCCATCATGACATCCGGCATATTGGGCATCTCGCCTCTAGACGTGAGCTTACTGTAGTAGACATTAGGGAAGGCAAATATGATGTGCAAGTGCTTGGAGAATGGCAGGTAGCACAAGAAGGCAAAGACGGTAACGATGTGTAGCCACCACCCAAATCGCTCTACTGCAATGGCACCAGACTCACTCAGTCCACCGAAAAGCGCAGGTCCTAGCCATGAGCTTACTGCAAAGTTGCCCGTCTGCGGGTAATGCTCGTTACCCATATTCTGGAGTACGACGTCAGCACCATTCATACAGATAATACCCGTTATCAATAGCAACTCTCCGACGAGAATGAGGTTAGCGTCTAGCTTGGGCCAGCCCGTCATCTCGTCTTTCATTAAGCGGGGAATCTTGAGCAGGTTTCGCCTAGCTAAAAACACGATGGTCCCCACAAGTGCCAATACGGTCAGCACCTCTATGCTGCTAATCACGAAAGTGTAGAAACCACCAAGCGCCTGGGCAAAAAACCGATGCTGGCCGAATATCCCGTCCACAACGATCTCAATCAGCTCTATCTGTGTAATCACGAATGCCGCATAAATAAAGAAGTGCAGTACAGCTGGTATCCACCGCTTAAACATCTTCTTCTGCCCAAAGGCTATGAGCAGTACGTTCTTGATCCGCTGTGCTACATCGCCACTAATTTCTTCATCCTCAGCTAAGAAAATATTCCTCTTAATCTTGATAAACTGGCGACCACTAAACCAGGCCGTGAAGGCCAATAATACTGTAAACAAAACTTGCTGTGCTCCCATATCATACTTTTAGGCGTACATGCCGACACACAAATTAAACATTAATCAAACAGCAATACGACCATTTGGCTCAATAATCCTGCATAGTCGTACATTTACAAAGCAGACTTAACAGCCATCATACATTACTCCCATGCTGAGAATCCTCGACCAAGCCCAGATCAAGCAAAAGACTAAGCGTATCGCCATCGAGATCCTAGAGCAGAACTATGCATTCGAGGAGATTATTCTCGCCGGGATCAATAACAATGGATATGGTTTTGCCAAGATGATCGCTAGGTACCTACGACCCCTCTCCGACACGACGACAGTATCACTAGCTAGGATCGAGCTAGACCCTGCGGCTCCCCTTAGTGCTGAGATCGAGATCAATAAAAAAGCCGATGAGCTAGGTGGCAAGGTGGTCATCATAGTCGATGATGTGGCCAACAGCGGCCGTACGCTATTCTACGCCTGCAGACCCTTTATGGAGGTGCTGCCCAGCAAGCTGCAGGCTGCAGTGTTGGTCAATCGAAAACACAAGACCTTTCCGATCACCGCCGACTTTAAAGGCATCGAGCTAGCTACTACACTGGAGCAAAACATCTCCGTGAAGATTATCGATGTAGAGGAGTTAGAGGTTTATTTAGATTAAGCGTTTGCATGCGAGACTCCGATCGGAGATACTAGCTGAAGTTGTCCTTGTAAGTTTGTGCCGGATAGGCCCGACTGGCCTTGTTTCGAGAGCCTCAGCACAACACCTTCTTCTCGGTGATTTAACCTTTGTTAGCGCCGTGCTATACCCGCAGCGCAATAATGCGTAATCATCCCGTAAACTTGCAATCACATCGATCGAAACCAGTACCGATCTATAGCGCGGATTAGTACTCTGTACCAGAATGACTCAAGTCTTCGACGCAAAAAAGGATCGAACCATCGCCAACAGTTCGGTGGGTCGCTCGGCATGTATCCAGTGCCCTGCATCGTCAACCGTCTCTACCCTAGCGTGTGTGTAGGTCTCCAGTATGCTCGCGATGTCTTCATCGGCGACATAATTAGATTTGCTGCCACGGACAAATAGTGTATCCGTATCGATGGTATGGTCGTAGTCGATAGCAGCTAGTATATTGGGATAAGCATCTACTAGTAGAGGCAGATTCATCTTCCAGGCGTAGCCCCCTTCCTTGCGGCGGGTAAGATTCTTTAGTAAGAACTGCCTGACACCTCTCTCGCCGATCGTCTGACTCAAGTGATCCTCTGCTGCACCACGACTATCTAGGACCTCTACGTCTAGTGTGCTAAGTGCTTGGAGAATGGTCTCATGACCACCGGTGTAGGCTTTGATACCCATATCGACGATGACCATCTGCTGGATGATATCTTGATATTCTTTGGCAAACTGCAATAGGGTCTTACCGCCCATGCTGTGGCCGATAAATCTGGCCTCATGTAGCCAATGCTGCTCACAAAAGTGACTTAAATCCTCGGCTAGCAGTTGGTAGTTAAAATCATCACTCCTAGGCGAACGACCGTGATCTCGCTGATCTACGACGTACACCATATAGTCCTCCGCTAGTGCCTTGGCAAATGTCTGCCAGTTATCTAGCATGCCAAATAGGCCATGTAAAATGACTACTGGCTCTCCCTCACCATAGACCTTGTAGTTAAGATCCATACTTTAAAACGTAGGGCAGTTGCTGGTACTGATACGACCTCGTTTACTAAAGCGATTTGTAGGCTTGAGGTAGTAGTTGACACTCACCATAAAAGTCAGGTAGTAGTCCATCACATCTGAGCCTCCTCGCTTAGCTCCTGTCTCGAGCTGTATCGGCTCACTCAGGCCTAGTGCTTCAGCCGTCCTATTGGCTAGAGATGCTGCCAGCACACCGTTACCTGCTACCAGTTCGTTATGATTAACGTAGGTCGTACTTACATCGTCTAGGTAGTCGGTGAACGTCCGCTTGGCCAGTATCGCGATATTGACGCTGAGGTTTTGTGATAGTGCCACCTTGGCTCCGCCACCGAATGATACACCACCATTGATGAGGCTGTACTTAGGATCAAAACCAGCCATACCCTGCCCCTCTGTACCGAGTGGCTGTAGTGCGACGGTCTCTCCCTGGAAATCTGTCTTAGGATTATGCCTAAACAGCACAGCGCCGGCAGTTAGGTACGGCGAAAACATCTTACCCTCATTATAGTCGATGCCGAAGAGGTAGTACTCTGCGTGTAGCGAAAACTCGGTCAGAACATTGGTAAATCGTAAGTTGCGTTCTTGCTGCCACTCCACTGGGCTATTGCGATCATCTCCCTTAAGCGTCGCAAGCATCAGTCCTGCTCTGAAGCTCAACTGTGGCGTATGGTTATACCTGAGGTATATCTGGCCCGCAAGGCTTGCATTCTGCAGATTGGTATTAAAGGTAGGTGCATTGAGATCACCCCAGTATACCGACTGACCTAGGCCTAGGCCTACCTCTGTATACTGAGCATGACATAATGATGGCAGTGTAACGCTTAGTAACATAGCGACTACCAATGAATGGAAAAATCTGTTAATCATAACTAGCTCCGTGCTGCGGCCTCGGGAAAGGTGATGCAAAGATAACGCATTATCTAAATAATTAATACGTAATCAACCTGTCTTTGGGAAGACTTCTTGTGTGTAGACCAAATATGTCTTTAGTACATTTGTACCGACCTTCACAGGCGGATGCACTAATGACGTCTAGCTACAGCGTGGGGTCACTGCCTACAAGACACACTTATTACTAAAGAACACTATGAGTACACAAAAAATTTTAGCGCTACTGGTAATTATTTTCTCAGTCACTGCCCTTACTGCGCAAGAGGCAAGCGAAAACTGGTATCACCTTGATGCCGCCGACGGATTTAATGGTATATCCGCTGACAAGGCGTATGCTGAGCTACTCAAGGGTAAGCCGTCAACAGAAGTGGTGGTCGCCATCATCGATAGCGGCATCGACATCGAGCACGAAGACCTTAAGGATAATATCTGGGTCAATAAAGATGAGATCCCTAACAATGGTATAGACGATGACCGTAATGGATACATAGACGATGTATACGGCTGGAACTTCATAGGTGGCAAAGACGGTAAGAATGTAGGTCCAGATACTTACGAAGCTACCCGCATATACGGTAATCTCAAGTACAAGTACGAAAACGCTAACCCTGCCCTACTCAAAGGCGGAGACAAAGAAGAGTACGAACTGTACAAGGAAGTAAAAACTGTCGTCGAGGAGGCTCGCGAAAAGGCGATGAGCAATATGGCTCAGATAGAAGGTATAGAAAAAACGATCATGGAAGGTCTTTCTGCTCTTAAGACGATCGTAGGAGACGGACCACTTGCCGAGATAGAGATGGATTCTTTCGACCTGACTGAGCAACCAGAGGCAATCGGGAAGCGTGTCTTAGACCAGTTCTTAGCAGATAGTCCTGATGTCAGTAACATGAGCGAGGTAATTACGGAGATCGAAGGTGCTCTAGCTGGCGACAAAGTCAGATTTGAAGATCAACTAGAGTATGCGTACAACCCAGACTTCAACAGCCGCCTCATAGTAGGTGATGACTACAGCGACCCTTATGAGATCGGTTATGGTAATAGCGATGTAGAAGGACCTGACGCCTTGCACGGTACACACGTAGGTGGTATAGTCGGTGCTGTACGTAATAACGGTGTAGGTATGGACGGTGTGGCAGACAATGTCAAACTGATGTCTCTCAGAGCTGTACCTGACGGCGACGAGCGAGACAAGGATGTAGCTAACGCTATCAGATATGCCGTAGACAATGGTGCAAGCATCATCAATATGAGCTTCGGTAAAGGCTATAGCACACATAAGAAAGTCGTAGACGAGGCTGTCAGATATGCTGTCAAGAATGACGTACTACTCGTACATGCTGCAGGTAATAGCAGCCTTGATACGGACGTCAGTAACAACTTCCCTAATGACCAATTTATCGAAAAGACTGGCTTTTTCTTATTCCGCTGGTTAAAGAAGCCAGGCCAGGCAAAGACATGGATCGAAGTAGGTGCTCTTAACTACAAGCAGGGAGAGGACCTAGCCGCTCCATTCTCTAACTACGCTAAAAAGAACGTAGACATCTTCGCACCAGGTATGAAGATCTATGCGACTCTACCGGATGATAAGTACCGATACCTACAGGGTACGAGTATGGCATCGCCAGTAGTAGCTGGTGTGGCAGCGACACTGAGATCATACTTCCCTACTCTTACAGCCGTACAGGTTAAGGAGATCATCCTAGAGAGCGGTATCTCACACGATATCAAGGTGATCAAGCCGGGTACTAAGGACGAGATGGTTATGTTTAGTGATCTAAGCATGACGGGCAAGGTAGCTAACCTTTACAACGCTGTGAAGATGGCTATGATGACCAAGGGCAAAAAGAAGATCAAGGGCAATAAGGCATAGGTCTAACCTAGTCACAGACTTAAGAGAGCGGTTATCTACTTGATGGTAGGTAGCCGCTTTTTTTTGTATTTTAGTCAAGAGTAAAACCACAGCGGCTGACCTATCTTAAAAGAAATAACTATGTACAGAGATCTCATTAGATATGAACTGGCAGATGGTATTACCGTAGACCACCTTACCAGCGTAGCCACAGATATAATTAGCTCATGGATGGGAAACTTAGAGGGCTTCCTAGGTTGGGATATTCATGATAACGGCGATGGTCAGTTTACTGATATTGTCTACTGGACAACGAAGAGAGCTGCTGAAGATGCGGAACAAGCGATGCAGTCAATCCCTAATGCGGCAGACTGGTACAAGTGCTATAAGGCAGGAACAATCAAAGCTGAAAAGTTAGAATGCGTACTAGCATTGGGGCCCAAATAATACCATATAATCCTAAGCTCTACCTAGTGGAGTATAGCAAGAACGACAGCTAGGTAATAAATAGACAAGAAGCAGAAAGAGTGGATCTGTGCCCTCTTAAACGATCAAAAGCCTCCTCGCAAAAATGCGAAAAGGCTTTTGATTCTCTGGTGACGGCGGAAGGATTCGAACCCTCAACCCTCAGAGCCGAAATCTGATATTCTATCCAGTTGAACTACGCCGCCAAATCCGATAAATGCAAAGCGTTTAAGCTTTGACCATCTATCCAACAAAAAAAGCTGACGAAAATCATTTCGCCAGCTTTTGTGATCGGTCTGGGGCTCGAACCCAGGACCCATACATTAAAAGTGTATTGCTCTACCAGCTGAGCTAACCGATCATATTAATTATTCTTTATTATCCTTAGCTGTCAATGTAGTCT
>CAYMFD010000135.1:0-8429 GCA_964389475.1 uncultured Saprospiraceae bacterium | reverse complement strand
TGTACCTCTGAGCAAAGGAACCTACCTAGTATCTGCTGGGCAGGCAGGCCGCAAAGCGGGGAAGTCTAGCAGGTTCGAGTCTCCCGCTTGGGCACAAAAAAAGGCATCCAAATGGATGCCTTTAAGTGCCCGGAGGGATGACTGATTGCCCTGCTGTAAGCAGTCGATGTACGGTGTACATCGAAAAGAAGGAACCCTGCCTACCTAGCGGAGGGCAGGCAGGCGCATAGCTGGGAAGCCCAGCAGGTTCGAGACCCCCTCCGAAACAGCAAAGCCCCCGCTGAAAGCGGAGGCTTTGTATGTGCCCGGAGGGGGACTCGAACCCCCACGTACGTAGTACACATGTCCCTCAAACATGCCTGTCTACCAATTTCAGCACCCGGGCAGGTCGCTGACTTTCGTAAGCGAGTGCAAAAGTAGGACTTTTATACGATACTAAGCTCCTATTTTCGTGTTGCTTGAGATGGACGCTTAAGGTTAGATGTTTAACGCTATCTATTTACCGTCGTCCACTATCGGTCTTGTGACTGCTTAAGGTTGCGGGACAGTTCATCCACTACTGCTTTTAAGTCTTCGTAGTCCGCTTGTAGGGTCTCCAATTGCTGGCTGAGCCCGTCATTCTCTACCTTCAACTCTTTGACCGCCTCGACTAGGTGAGGGGTCAGGCCTATATAGTTCACTGATAGCAGGCCATCATCATCCTCTAAGACAAGCTCAGGAAATATTTCTCTTAGTTCTTGTGCAATTACACCAGTCTGCAGGTCATCCGACTCAGGTGTAGCTTTCCAGTAATAGTTATAGCCTCTAATAGCTATGATCTTATTCAGACTACCATTTAGCCGAACGATATCTCTTTTGAGTGTTCTGTCAGAAGCGCAAGTCACATTGCCTGTAAGACAGAGATTTCCAATATCCGTAATGGTAGCTGTTACCTGATTGGCATTATTGTAAAAAGTGTAATCAGTACCGTTTCCTTGATTTCTAAAGATCATCCCATCGGAGTCATAAAGTATATTACCAAAGACGCCATTTGCACCATCATAATCTAGTCTGATGTGCCGCTGCCAAGGATCAGAACTGTCATTACCAAGGTGCAATTGCGACATTGGCTGCGCAACTTCGGACAAACCAATGAATCCATTGTCCCTGATGGTCATTGCATTTCTTCGGTTCGCTGCAGATGTGCCGTAGCCAAGTTCTAATATCGTATTGCTGAATCCCACGTTGAATCTACCCATGGCGATCGAGTAATCACCTACGGATATAGTGTTGTGGCCAAGCGCCGTAGAATAGTCGCCATCTGCCGAAGTAATATTTCCTATTGCTACTGCTACAGTACCAGTTGCCGATGAATTACTACCGATACTTACTGCAGAAATCCCATCTGCCTCAGTATTAAATCCAGCACTGAAAGAGGCAATACCATCGGCACTGGCTTGTAACCCAAGACTTGTTGCATAGTCTCCAAAAGCAGTGTTGTCCTTACCAAGACTAACGGTATAGTCACCCGATGCTTGACAACTTTTTCCGCTAGAGGTGGAATAATCACCAAGGGATGTAGAACTATTGCCCATCGCAGTAGAATAGTGACCAAACGCATTCGTAAAGTAACCCAAGCTCGTTGATGCGTAGCCAGCTGCATCAGTTCCTTGTCCGATACTAACAGAGAATGGGCCCCGAGCATCAGCATTCGTACCAATACTCACCGCATTGTCTGCCGATGCGTTACTTAATCTACCAAGACTGATCGAATAATCACCTTCAGCCTCAGCAAATTTTCCAAAGCTTATTGCATGATCGCCTGAAGCCTTGCTCTGCTCACCAAACGAGATGGCATCTTCACCACTCGCGAAAGCATTGGTTCCATACTGCAGTGCACGGAGGCCAACGCTGTCAACGCCAAAATTTTTTGACCCCGCCGAAAGTGCATCCTTCTCAGGTATATACTGCCAGTTATTACTAAAATCTGCATAACTAAGTATGTCAGTCGGCGTATAAGTATCATCGAAAATGACTGTAGCTACAATTTTGAATCCTGACGAGACGCCACTGGGGCTAGATACAAAGCGAATTACACCACAGGCCATGCATTGGATATTGCTCACTTGCGTATTAAATGAAGCATTCAGCCTAGCATCATTAATCTGGAGATTATCTGGGAATGAGGCCAAGTCAAATTCTTCGACGGCAAAGTTGATACCCACTGCATCACTAAAAGCAGATAGGTCAAAGTCTACCTGATAATCTTCGTTATTCTGGTAGTCACCCGAAGGACCACCAGAGTCATAGATTATTGCAATCGAATCAGTAATGGTAATATTTTGATCAAGGTTATAAGTGACCGCATTACTCATACTGCCCGTGTAGCCCTTGAGCTCTCCTACCCTAGATGTTGTAAGAGACCTCCAGCCACTATTCGTATAGCCTTCGAAGTCGGCATTGCTCTCGTTGTACCTGAGATTTCCCTCCTCTACACTAGAGTTATCATCACTTAGTTTAATTTTTCCTTGTACATCTAGGGCAGCCTTGGGATTATGC
The DNA here is from genome assembly GCA_964389475.1 of uncultured Saprospiraceae bacterium. Lineage (GTDB taxonomy): Bacteria > Bacteroidota > Bacteroidia > Chitinophagales > Saprospiraceae > CAYMFD01. The sequence goes on along the minus strand of CAYMFD010000135.1, from coordinate 5,891 downwards.
GTATTGATACCAACTTTGGGCACATCGAAAGGAGCGGTGTGATTAACAGTAAGGTTATAGCCATCTATATACTGGTCCAGATCATTGCATCCAGGATTGGCTCCGAAAGTTCGCCATGCCCTTATTTCGAATACTAAGGTAGTACCACCAGGATAAGTACCATTAGCAAAACTACTAGTGCCTGCGTAGCTGAATGTCTCTCCTACAATGCCAGATACGTTGCCGTTGATATTATCATCAACTCCAGTATTGGCCAGGTGTAAATAGGACTTTTGGGTATTCGGGGCATTAGGACTTACTGACACAAAGTCATAATCATAAGATATGCTAGTAACAGCAACATTTTCGCCAGCTGGTAAAGTGATAGCTATAGTAGTACTCGGACCATTACACTGGTCGTCCCACGTGCCAGACGATGTAGCAATAATTGGCGTATAACTACCAGAAGTAGATTGTTGTGCTAAAACTGACGTGCTAAGAACAGTCAAGAGAACCAGCAACAGCCCAGAAATACGATTTAGAAAGTGCATTAAAAGTGATTTTTGTGATTACTACTCCTAAAAGTACAAGCACCGCCAACGCCGTGGACGACTAAAGAATAAATCGCCTATCTCAGTGAATAATTGATCATCTTGAGAGAATTATCGATTATTAACCAATTCAACTCCCTCATTTTCACAACAGTTGACTACAGAACCATGCAGCACCTAACCACAGTCATTCACTCGACCAATGAGTAGATCTGCACATTGTCATCGTGATTAAACTAAGAAGCTACTATATTGAGTGAGTGCTTGATTCTTCTCGTATATTATTTCATTCATTAGCCTCTTTCGTCTATCGTAGGTTGGTTATATCACTCTACATATTGACCACCCTATCAGCAGCTCATGGTCAAGTACCTCTACAACACAACATCCAGAAGATCGAGGATCCCTACGACCAGCTAGGCAACTACTTCATCGCCAAAAATGCCCTAGTCGAAGACTCTCTCGGCTACCTGTGGATAGGCAGTCGCAAGGGACTATGTCGATACAGCGGTAGCACCATCAAGTGCTACACACATACGGAAGAGGATGCCAATAGTATAGACGGCAATATCATTATCTACGTGATGGTCGACTCTAGCGGGCTGATCTGGACGGCCATACACGAGTTGGGTGTCAATGTATTTGACCTTAACGGCAAAAAGATCCTGGATCTGGACCACGACCCTAATGACGAGAATAGCCTACTCCATGACCGCGTGTGGGGCATGTGGGAGGACGAGGCTGGCTACATCTGGATTTCTTACTTCTATGGCGGACTGTCCCGCTACGATAAGGCGACCGGCAACTACCTGCATATCTCCATAGATGATGAGGACTTCCTCCAGGACTATCGCCCCAAAACGGTCGTATCGGTACAGAAGCACTACAGCGAAGCAAATACTTACTGGCTCGCCACTACGAGAGGACTAGTCAAGTTCAATGCCTCTACACACGTATCAGAAGCATTCTTGTTTTCGCAAAAAATCCAACAAGAAACGACTCAAAGTCAAGGTAACAAGACAAAGATCGAACCTCTCTGGTGCAGGAGTATGGACAAAGATGCTACTGGCAACCTCTGGCTAGGCACCTTCGGAGCCCTAGTCTACTTTGATACATCGACAGAGACATACGAGGTACTGAGGCAGGTCAATGGAAAGGTGCTCAACAACGTCACTGGTGTCATGGCCTACGATGAAGCGCATATTATGGTGTCTGCAGAAGCAGGACTGTCGTTGCTGCACACGGACTTTAAAAAACTTACCACCCTATCTCAGGAAGACGGCATAAGCCCAAATTATAAGCTCAATGGCCGATTCTATAAAACCAGTGACGGCTGTACATACATACTGAGTCGCAGTCAGAAAGGTGGTATCCATAAATATTGCCCTGCGTCTGATCGAGCGGTGGACTATCGTACAGGAGGTAAGTGTTTTAAACTCGCAGTTACAAATAACTATGTCCACTACCGGAAGGGACTTGGCTACATCGAGTCAAGACATCTAGAGACTGGTGAGATAGTCAGGCATCAATTTGAGCGAAAGTCAGGCACTACTATACAAGCGATACATGCACTTAATGCCGACTCCCTGCTGGTATGCGATAAGTATGAGGCCTACTACTACACCCCGGATGATGGTCTGACCAAAATCGACGCTTTTAGCCAGCTGAATGTCCATCGACATGAGGCCATATTCAGAGATAGTAATGGTGATCTGTGGAATGGTAAACAGCGGAAGGGGTTGTACTATCTACCACAGGGTGAATCGCGATCCATCCACTACGACCACCAGTCGGACCCAGCCATCGTATACCAAGACTACATCGTTGACTTTCTAGAGGATGAGTCTGGCAAGATCTGGGTCGCTACGGAGCAGGGCTGGACCGTCTTTGACAAGATCGATAATACGACAAGCAACTACCTCTCCGCTGACATATGCGCTACCTACGAGGGCAGTAAGTTTCGCTCTATCACTGCTCTAGCACAGTCATCGGCCGATCACGTCTGGCTGGCCACCTCAGCTAATGGTATCATCGAGTGGGATATCAAACAGGAGCGGATCAACAGGCATATCACAACGGCCACTGGTCTACGGTCCGATGTCATATACGATATAGCTGCAGACCAAGAGGGCCACTTATGGCTAGGCTCTAACGCTGGACTGACGTACGTGGATCCCGACTCTGGACAAGTACGAAACTTCGGTAAAGAGTGTGGCATAGCACGAGCGGTCTACACAATCGACTTTGACCAGGATAGCCACATCTATCTCGCTCATGGAGCAGGCTTTTACACGGTCTCCATCGACTCGTTACTGTCCATACAAGCGTCTAGCCCTACGGCGCAGATCACAGGGTTTAAACTCTACGATCGAGTGCAAGACACCCTGCTGGCAGGCGAAAAGGGCATCACCTTACCACATGACGAGAACTTCTTCTCTCTATCATTCGGGTCGATCAACTACGTGGATAGCCACCTTGAGGACTACGAGTATCGGCTGGTCGGCGTGGATCGCGAGTGGCGACGGGATAGAGGTGATCGAGAGTCTGCCTATACCAATGTACAGCCGGGCAGGTACACCTTTGAGGTGCGAGTACATACGGAGGCCAGCGACTGGAGCCCAGCCGCTAACCTGTCGATCCGCATACTCCCACCATGGTATGAGACCTGGTGGTTTAGGATCCTACTGAGCCTCGCAATAGTCCTTACGGTACTGACGACTATCCGATCTGTCATCAGGCGCCAGCAGCGAGAGCTAGAGATCGACAAACGATTTGCACAACTAGAGACCATGGTACTAAAGTCACAGATGAATCCCCACTTTATCTTTAATAGCATGAACTCGATCCGCTATCTCTTTATGATGGATGAGAAAGAAAAGGGGCTCAGCTACATCACCAAATTTGCCCGCCTGCTCCGCACTACTTTGCATCACGGTGATCAGGCTATGGTCCGACTAGTAGAGGAGATCGAGCTTACCGAGCTATTCGTAGAGCTAGAGCAACTGCGGTTTAACGATTCGTTTTCGTTTACGACAGAATACGATGCTGCAGACGGCTGGAAGGCTGTACCCATACCACCATTCGTGATACAACCTATCGTCGAAAATGCTTTTTGGCACGGACTCCTACCTTCTAAAAAAACAGAGAAGAACCTAGAAATCGCGATCACGACCACCCCGACTGGTTACCAGATCAGTATCGAGGACAACGGAGTCGGCCTGCAGGCCAAATCATCAGCCAGCACAGATCCCGAGCTCAACAAGACCAAGTCTTATGGCCTCAATATCATCAGAGAGCGATTTGACCTAATCAACAAGAGTGACGACCACCACTACTCCCTCACCATAGCCGACTCGGACAGATACGATACAGGTGCCAAGGTGGTCATAACCATAGATACAAAACCACCCCAATGATAAAAGCAGTAATCATCGACGACGAACTACACAGCAGGGAGACTACCCGCATGTTGGTCGAGGCGCTACCACAAGACATCCAGATCGTAGGCAAGGCCGACAATGCACAAGACGGTGTGTTGCTTATAGCGGATACGAATCCCGACCTCCTCTTTCTAGATGTGCAGATGCCCGGCCTGAGCGGTATCGAGATGCTACAACGACTACCGGCGTATAGTGGCGAGATCATATTTATCACTGCCTACGATCAGTACGCCGTAGAGGCTTTCCGCCAAGGAGCCCTGCACTACCTACTCAAGCCACTAGACCCAGATGAGCTCGTAGAGGCAGTCCAGAGAGCAGAGAAACTCCTCAAGTCTCGGAAAGAAAAAACATCAGGTAACTGGCTATCGCTCAGCACGCAAGAGGGCTGGATAGTGATCAAAAAGACAGATATCGTAAGGGTAGAAGCGTATAAGAACTATACGACCATCGTCACTCTAGAAAAGCAACACACCGTGAGCAAGACTATGAAGGACGTCGAGGAAACCCTACCTGCAGCCTCCTTCTACCGGGTCCATAATACCCACATAGTACACTTTGACCATATCGACCGAATCCTCAAGTCCGACGGCGGTAGCGTACTCATGCGCAACGGAGATAGCGTGCCCATCTCCAAAGGTCGCAAGAAGGCCTTCTTTGACTGGTTTAGGAGTCGGATCGATACGGTGTAACTTCCTCTTAAAACTAAGCAGGAGAACCAGAAACTGCTGGATCTCCTGCTATATGTTTATCGGGGTTATTCTGCTACTCTGCTAGCAATGCTAAATAACTACTCCTCGCAGACATTGGTGATCTGAGGGCTATTATTAGTCAGCTCAGGCACACCTATGAATGTGCTCAACACTATATCGCAATCACCACCACTCCTAGAGCTCGTACAATCATTGATAGTCAATGTACCATCCCACTCGACAGTAATATTACCAGCTAGGTCGCCCCTGCCCTGTACTGTACCGCCTCCGTCCGATATATCGAGATGCTCCCAGATGTTTAGGCTATTACCCTGGTGGATGTAGATACCCTGCCAGTAGCCGCTAAATGCCTCAGCACCACGGATAGTAACACGGTTAGAGGCTGTTCCTTGGATTAATAGGTACTCATTGTTTTGGCGACTGGTACTGAGAAAGGCTCCATTGCCCATCACCACCTCTACACCAGCCTCGATGGTCAATGGTGCATACAGCTCAAAACCATCACGTATAAAGTAGGGGATCTTTTGCGCCTTGAAGACAGACGCTTGGGTGAGTCTATCACTATCATCCTGATGGAGGCCTATCATATTGATGCCATTCTGCTCTAGGCTACAAGAGTGAAGGTCCATATCCGTAATATGATTCTGACTCACGAGTATTGGGTAGTCTTCACAGCCCGTAATCGTGTTATCTGCGAATGCATCTACTCTAGCATCATAGATATTCTCTAGGGTGATCACACCATTTGAGGCACTATTGCGAATGGTGCAGTTGGAAATACTTGCCGAGCCGTGTAGTGTGATGGCCCCATGATTATCATTGAGCACACCGAACTCCTCGCCCTGACCTGCATCCTCAATAAGGACGTGGTCAAGCGTCATCGAACCTCGGTCAGAGTATATGTAAAGGCCTCGCCAGGACGAACGGCCAGGCTCCGTACCTGTCATGGTGATCATTGCCCCAGCTGTACCTCGTGCTCGCAGGATACCGCCCTGCTCTACAGAGAGACTTGCTCCTTCCATAAACTGGATAGTAGTACCTGCCTCGATGGTAAATGTACCGTCTCGGATCTCTAGATCACAGTCTACTATATAGTCGACGCCGTCAGGGTTACGGTCTGTGAGAGTGATATCGGCGTTGTAGTCGCAGTCGAGTACGACGGCGTCGTTATTGTCGTCATCGTTGTTACCTCCCGTGATAGGATTCTCTTC
>CAYMFD010000134.1:0-8474 GCA_964389475.1 uncultured Saprospiraceae bacterium | reverse complement strand
AGACAGATGAGGTAGAATTAGAAGTAGTAAAGAACTGGCTATACCCCAACCCCGTAAACGAGACAATAACCCTAAGTAGTAAAGAAGTTGTGCTCGCTTACGATGTAATAACCCCCTCTGGTCAGATCGTAGCTAGAGGTATCACAGATAATAGTCTGATAGATGTGCAGACCCTCAATCCTGGCCTATACTTCCTGCGGATTGGTAATGAGACGCTTCGATTCATAAAGCTATGATGCGGTCTTTGCTTTTGGTAGCAAGTGTGATACATGCTACAGTGGGAAATAGTCAAGACCATCGGATGCAAGTATATGATCTTGCTGCTGGTAAAGCTGACCAAGCGAGAGATTGTCTTATTAATGACAGTAGTATTTTTATTAACTCATACTACTGGAATGGGCAAGAGGCGGTTTCTGGAAACCTTACCTTGATGAGCACTCTAGACAGCTTATTTCTGAGCAAAGGAGATTCAGGTTTTACCAAAGATGATAATATGATCGTTGACGGTGATGACCTATTAATCAGTGGTCATGAGAATAATCGGCGGCTGAAGATAGTACGGCGTGATAAGGAGTCTGGTGCAGTCACACAAGTGAAGGTCATAGAGCCAGCGGAGCCGCAATTATTGTTTGCCATGGGCATCGTCGCCTTAGACTCTCAGTATGTGGTGGCCTGCGAGAGTCTACATGACACCAGTACGCTTAATGTCAACGAGATGTATGTCTACTGGCTCGACAAGGTGACTCTAGAGGTAGATACAGTCGTCCATGTCCATTCCTCACCGAGTGGACACATCTATGAGATCAGGCCGTTCGGAGATAATGGTATCGTGGCTTTGGTTGATACCCTGTATCTTCCTTTGATAACTCCAGGACCATATAGCCCCTTTATCAGTCGACAGCTACTGACTTTTAATGGGGACTATCGGCAGCAAGAATTATATAGAGTTGATAGTCTTCAAATAGCTCATAAATGGGCCAACTGTCTAGTCAACTTGCCCAATGGTAATTTCATTGTAGACGTTTCTTATGACAACGATTTGCAATACAATCTAGAGTGCATCAGTCCATCAGGCGAACTGGTTTGGGACTATTTATTGCCAGATGAGTGGTATCGGCGAGTGGACTTAACTAATCTCGCAGTTGCGGAAGATGGCGACATTTTAGCGAGTGGTTCGTACCGTAGATCAGATAGAGAGGCCGGGATCATATTTAGATTATCTCCAGAGGGCGACTTGCGGTGGATCAAGCTATACGAGATACCTGATGCAGAGCGATGGATGGACATCTCATTCGCAGATGTCAATCAGCTCGATGAGGACCGCCTCGTCGTTGTAGGTCACGTCACAGTTACCGAGACCCTCGACCCCATTGACGGCAACTACTACCCTAATCAGAACACCCTCGTCATGACCGTGGACAATGATGGCTGCTACAATGGGGACTGCTCTGATATTATACAGCTAGATATAGACGACCTCATCATCACCTCGACCTCAGACGTACCACCCGTAATCGAGGCAGCCGGCCTATCGCTATCTCCTAACCCCACGACGGGTATCACACGACTGGAGGAGGCGGTAACGGGTAGTTATACCGTATACGGCCTAGGTGGGGAGGTCCTGCTTACGGGTACGCTAGCGCATAGTGATGAGATCAACCTATCGGGACTACCAGCTGGGCAAGTGGCTGTATGGGTACATGATGCGATAAAGGAGGTGGTACGGATAGCCAGCGTAGTGATAGCCTATTGATAGGAGATGCGGCTGTCAGCTAGGGTGATTCGCTTAATTGACTACTAGCTAGGCAGCCTATCTACTCCTATGGTAGTTCGACATGTATTATCTACTTTTATGCGTACGACTAACCCAGCAACGCTATGACGACCCTATCCGCCTTCCCGGTATTTACTAATGAGGCCATCACCTTTGGCTTACTCATAATGGTACTTGCCTTGATATTTCATACATCCTCGTCAGATAAGCCAGGGTGGAAGACGTTTTACAAGTTCGTACCAGCCCTGCTGCTTTGTTACTTTGTGCCGGCCTTGCTTAACTGGCCGCTGGGCCTCATCAGTCCGCACTGGTATGACGCTGGCGCCATTGCTGACCTACTGCCAGGCCGTGACCTAGCGGGCATGTCATATAAAGAAGTAGGGCAGACACTAACGGCAGCTGGTGTCGATAGTGGTGCTATTGCTGATGCACAGCGACATTCGAGCCTGTACTTTGTTGCGAGTCGATACCTACTGCCAGCCGCGTTGATCCTATTTTGCCTAGGTATTGACCTCAAGGGCTTGGTCAATCTAGGGCCCAAGAGTTTGATCATGTTTTTCTCAGCGACCCTGGGTATTATGATCGGTGGTCCTATAGCCTTGTTGGCGGCATCTTACTTGTTCCCTGGCGTGATAGAGGGTAGCCCAGACGATCTATGGCGTGGTCTCAGTACGATCGCAGGGTCGTGGATAGGCGGTGGTGCCAACCAGACCGCCATGAAAGAAATCTACGAAGTAAGTGACAACCTCTTCGGGACGATGATCGTAGTGGATGTCGTCGTTGCCAATATCTGGATGGGCTTCTTGCTCTACGGAGCGAGTATCAGCGATCGCATTGATAAAGCCTTTAAGGCCGACAATACCGCTATCAAAGAACTAGAGCAGAAGATAGCTGACTACCGCGGTAAGGTAGAGGAGATGCCGACGACGACAAAGCTGTTTAGACTACTCGGTGTGGCATTTGGTGGTGTCGCTATATCACACCTGATCGCAGACCTCGTGACCCCGTTTATGCGCCAGCACAAGCAGTGGTTACAGGATCACAGTATGGACAGTCTGACCTCGCCGTTCTTCTGGTTGGTGGTGAGCTGTACGACGATCGGCTTGCTACTGTCCCTCACCAAGGCACGCCGCCTAGAAGGTGTAGGTGCCAGTCGCTGGGGCAGTATATTTATCTACATCCTAGTAGCGACCATCGGTATGAAGATGAATCTCGGAGAAGTCTTTGATAACCTGGGCCTCTTCGCGATTGGTATCATCTGGATGCTTGTCCATGTCAGTATCCTCTTGCTAGTTGCCAAGCTGATCAAGGCGCCATTTTTCTTCGTAGCCGTCGGTAGCCAGGCCAATGTAGGTGGAGCAGCCTCGGCACCGATCGTAGCCTCGGCATTCAGCCCATCTTTGGCTCCGGTGGGTGTATTGATGGCGGTACTCGGCTATGCTATGGGTACATACGGGGCTATTATCTGTGCTCAGATGATGGCGGCTGTAGCTGGAGGCTAGAGGGTGTTATTGGTAAAGCTGATTTATAGACACTAATTAGCACGAATGCCACGAATGACTTGCTACGAGTTACTTTATGAGGTCATTGAGCAAAGTGAAGCGTCGTCGAAATGCCCGAATTACCGCTCTTAATCGAGGTCCCAGGTTGTGCCTGAGGGCCGAGCAAAGCAGCCAAGATTCCCAGTAAAGCCTAGATGCCATGAGGTACTCCGAGTGCTAGGTTGTCTTGATTTAGCTCCCTCTCTCGTGAGAGAGGGCGGAGGGTGGTCCCTGAGCATTTGTCGAAGGGAGAGTCCGCACACGGCCGTCGAAATACCCGAATGACGACCCTCAATCGAGGTCCCAAGTTTTGCTTCAAAAGTCTCGCTACATCGCAGGTGTTAAGCGGACCTCGGGGCCGACGAAAGTCACGTTTCCTCCACCTATTTGCGTTGCTATCGCCTACTTGCCTTACGCAAGGTATATTTGCCATCCTTTAGCGAGGAATACTCTTTTCAAACAATAAAAAGCTACTATGAACTTACGGTCGATGACAGGTTATGGTCGAGCATCAGGTGCCTACGGACAGAAGGACTTTACCATAGAAGTGCGGTCACTCAATGGCAAGACCAGTGACGTCCGCATGAAGGTGCCGGCTAGCTATCGAGATAAGGAGATCCAGATACGTAAGATCGTGCTCGAGCATGCCATGCGTGGTAAGCTAGAGTGTACCATGGTCATATCAGCGGAGGGTGGCGGAGAGCTATATGGTCTTAATAAGAAGCTGTTTAAAAAATACTACCAGGAGCTGTCTGCCGTAGAGCGGGAGCTAGATATGCCTGCAGCTAACCTTACCGAGGCCATCCTCAAGATACCTAGCGTCATAGACATGCAGATGGAGGAGGTCGCTGACGAGGAGTGGGAGGCTACACGAGCTACCTTAGGCGAGGCGCTGGCAGCGCTAGACAAGTTTCGTCACAAAGAAGGGGCCGCCATGTATGAAGACCTCGTAGGAGGGCTCGCGGATATACGCAGGTGCCTAGAAGAGATCAAGCCCTATGAGCAAGAGCGAGTGGACCGCATACGACAGAAGCTAGAGAAGCAGCTGGAGCAGAGCCGTATAGAGGTTGATAAGAATAGGTACGAGCAGGAGATCCTGTTCTACTTAGAAAAACTAGATGTCAACGAAGAGCGAGTCCGCCTTGCTCAGCACTGCGACTACTTCATGGAGATACTCGATGCGGATGATATCGTCGTGGGTAAGAAGCTAGGCTTTGTGGCACAGGAAATGGGTCGCGAGATCAATACGCTAGGCGCCAAGGCTCAACACAGCGCCATACAGCAGCTGGTCGTCAAGATGAAAGACGGCCTCGAACGCATCAAAGAGCAAGTTGCTAATGTTGTATAGCTATGGAATATCCAAAAACCATGTATGCATTTACGGCACCTAGCGGGGCAGGTAAGACGACGGTCGTCAGGCACCTGCTGGAAAATTATGACTGGCTCGACTTTAGCGTAAGTGCTACTACGAGGGCCAGGCGAGACCACGAGGTAGACGGTCGAGACTATTACTTCTTGACGCCAGAGGAATTTAGGAGCCGGGTGGCTGCGGGTGATTTTATCGAGTGGGAAGAGGTCTATGAAGACCAGTACTATGGCACCTTATTTAGCGAGGTCGATAGGGCAGCCGCAGCGGGTAAGTGTATCGTATTTGATATCGAGGTCAAGGGAGCCACTAACCTCAAGAAAACCTACGGCGAAGACTGCCTTGTTACCTTCATCAGTCCGCCATCACTGGAGATACTGGTAGCCCGCCTTAAGGGTAGGCAGACAGAGTCGGAGGCTAGCCTGCGCAAGCGTATAGCCCGGGTAGAGGAGGAGATGCAATACATCAATACCTTTGACACGATACTTTATAACGACCTGCTAGAGGTGACCCTGCATGATGCGGAGGCCATCGTCCATAACTTTGCCATGGAGAGAATCATAAAGACGACCTAGTACTGTGACTGTATATCGATCTACGACCAATGATATCACTGTAGAGGTGATCAGCAACTACCAGCCCACGGCGAGCAAGCCTCTGCAGGGTGTCTATGTGCATAGCTACCATGTCAAGATCATCAACGATAGTCCGCACAGTGTGCAGCTACTCACTCGCCACTGGTACATCAGTGATGCAACCAGCACAGTACGTGAGGTCAAGGGTGATGGCGTTATAGGTAAGCAACCTACCATAGAGCCTGGCGCTAGCCATGAGTATAAGTCCTGGAGCCCCATACCGACTACCCTGGGCAAGATGTGGGGATCTTATGGGATGATCCGAGTAGCCGATCGACATGCCTTTGATGTAGAGGTGCCACCGTTTAAGCTCATCGCCGAGTTTAAGCTTAACTGATCGGCAATAAGTCTGAGGAAATGGATATCCGAGAGAGATTGGCAGCTGTACTGGCTGGGATTAATATCGAAGAGGACGTAACAGGAGTAGATCCGTTTAGCCTGGGTGACCTAGATATCGCGAGTGACTTGGACCTAAGCCTACCTACCAACCTTAGGTTGGGCCACCTGGTAGAGCGAGTGGTTGGTGCCCTGATCGATGCGTCTAGCAACTACGAGATAGTACACCAAAGCGTGCAAGTGTTAGCGCATAAGGTGACACTGGGCGAACTAGATTTTATCATTCGAGAGGTAGACGCTAGTAGGCTCATACATTTGGAGCTAGGATATAAGTTTTACCTCTATGATCCGACCCTCGATACCATGCCAATTAACAACTGGATAGGACCCAACAGGAGGGATAGCCTAATCGAAAAGCTAGAAAAACTGAGGGATCGACAATTCCCGCTGTTGTATCACGATGTAGTCCTGCATCAGCTGCCTGACATTGATATAGATGTGGTAGATCAGCGGTTGTGCCTACTGGCGTCGCTCTATATGCCGTATGGCTATACACCTGCCATACCACTGCCCAATGATGAGGCGATCAAGGGTTACTACATCAACCTCGGCCAACTGAAGGGTATGCATACCACGAACAAAACCTACAGCATGCCCCGCAAGCAATGGTGGGGCTTATCGCCCGAGGATAATAGGCTTTGGTCAGGTCTCTACGACGTGCTTACAGATATTATCGATGCTCTGCACCAGCGTAGGTCGGTGTTGTGCTGGCAGCGAGATGGCGATGTTTACACGCAGTTTTTTGTTGTATGGTGGTAGGGTTTAGATGCCCCTCACCTATCTTAGTTGATTGCAGCACATGGCTCCTGCCATTGTGCTGTTTAATTACCACTGCCCTAATGCTGTACGTACGCTGATCATGCGTAGGTCAGCGTTGCTGAAAGCACCTGTCAACATATAGGCCACACCTACATGTGTACGATCTGTCAGCGCATACTCTAGCGATAGGCGAAAGCTAAAGGCATCTATATCTCGTGGTACATCCCACCATGAGTAGAAGGGTGGTCCCGCTCCTTCATTAGAATTAAGTGTGAAAATAGTGCCCTCAGTCCATGACCATGTCCATCCTGCAGCTGCACTGGAGCTCAAGCGCTTAGTGATAGGTAGTTGATAGCCTGCTTGTAAAGTCACCATTCTGGATACTTCTGTTCTTCTTCTATGAAAGATATTTGAAACCATGTCTAGATCCCGCGCATCATGCAGAATGAGCTGACCTCTGTCATAGTCCGCTATAGGATTAACAATCTGTCGCCGCATTGCAGCACTATAGCTACCTACTACAAATAGTCGCTTGCGGTGTATGGAAAGAGCAATATCACCTGCAAAACTTTTTCTGGTAAAGTCACTAAGGCCTGTACTGGTGGTCATGTCTACGTGCCAGTCTGATTGAGCAGAGGCCTCTTTTTTGTGCAAGCACAAGAGGACAAATATCACTAAGCTATATCTGTAAAACATTGTTTAAAATTTTAATGGTTAAGTAGCTAGGTAATGTGATTACATTACCTAGCTACTATCAATTACTTAACACCCCTCTATCTCTCGTTTAGCAAGAAATAAACATTACTAGAAATATTATACTGAAAACCATTGGGATCTATGTCCTGGCAGTATTCAATAATTGACTCACCTACTTCTTCGTCTTGGCCCTGGATAGTAATATCAGTTTTTATCGTCCTACTAAATTCAGATTTGGTTGTAGGTTCGATTACTTTTACTGATAGCTCAGGGCTGATGACTCGATCTGTTTTACGTCCATCCGTTTCTATGAGGATCATTTTTTGGCGGTAACCATCCTGGACTGGATCCCATATCATGTAGCTAAAATCTGGATAATACATCTGAGGATTACCTTCATCAATATTCTCGTAGAGATTGCCAACATATGTTAGTGGGTTTCCTGAAAGTTCAAAGTTACCTTCACTGTCAATGCTGTAGTCTACATCCTCTGACCATAACCGATACCATACAAATTCTCCTGTACCTTGAAACAACCTATTGTCATAGTCTTCGTTGGCATAAAAACGTCGTAGATTTTCAGTGCCGTTGACGCAGTCTCTTTCACACTCCTCAGCACAAGGCGGTGGAGGTGGTGGTGGGTTGAAGCCACCGCCACCTGGAGGGGTGAACTCATAAATAGGGTTACCACCAGCTGTAGTAAAAGCTAGAATGGGAGGGCTTGCAAACTGATTTAAATAAACACTTCCAAGGTCTGACTGTCTAAAACAAGCTTCGCATGACTTTACCCCGAACATCTTGTAAATTGGGATGTTAGCACTGCTCCGCAAATGGGATACTCCATTGTTCCAGATAGTTAAATGCTCTAGATTTACTCCAGTATAATCGTCAACGCCTATACTGTCAGCTATTTCTGTACTCGTGCCATGACCTTCTCTGAAAATTTGGATACCGGAAAGATCAGTATCCAAATCAGTTAATAAAGTGCCGCTTCCCAGGTTGACGGAAATAACGACCTCCTCTAAGGTGGAGCCGTTTAGTAATTCTTGAGGGTCATCTTTTATAACATTCCAGTAAGGCTCCGGATCACCCCCATTGGTAGTTACCCATTTATCAGTCGCCTCATCTAAAGCTGGAAGAAACATCGGGACTGCTTTCCCGGTAATACTTAGGAGTCGGGCTAAGTCATTTTTGAGATAATTCTCATACTCTGGCGTATTGGATCCTGGTATAGAACTATCGGGGGGGGAGTCTCCACGTGTTGACAATACTGCATCATCATTACATCCTATTACAGACAAAATTAA
>CAYMFD010000133.1:0-8556 GCA_964389475.1 uncultured Saprospiraceae bacterium | reverse complement strand
CGGACCACTGCTACATACACCGCCTACTCCAGTCAGACTGGAATATCGAAAGCGCCATAAAAACTGAAGAACTAGTAAAAGCGTAATCTCTTTTTTAAACACTCTCCTATACAATCCTACAATCATGAAAGAAATAAGAACGAACAAAGCATTCAATCTACTGGCTAACCAAAGCAAGCCCGTACTACTGGACTTCTATGCAGACTGGTGTGGACCCTGCCAGACGCTACTGCCTGTCGTAACCGATCTCGCAGAACAGTACAAGGGCAAGGTGCACATACAAAAGGTCAACGTTGATAAGATGCCGAAACTAGCGCAGAAGTTTGGCGTTCGCAGTATACCAGCCTTATTCTTGTTACAAGATAAAAAGGTGGTACAAAAGGCACTAGGCTACCAATCAGAGCGACAACTCAAAAAGATGCTGGATAGTCATCTTGCTAACACAGTAACGGCCTAATGATAGTAGTGACCTGTCATATAGACTCAGCCCAAGCGAAAGAGATTATAGAACGTCTAAAATCTCTCTCGCTTGCGCATCAGGTTACTGAGACAGATACAGCGGTACCCCGCTTGACTACTGGCAAGGTCACTTACAGTGGACATGAGGAAATCATGGGCTACCTAGATCAGCTGGCTGCTGAGGCTCACCTATGGTACTACTGCGATTGCTGACACACGATTCGGGAAAGCCCCCATAAACGGCTTGATTACTACCAGATTAAATCCTTTACTAAAGAACATAACAGAAATGACAATCGCACAAACTCTGCTAAAGTGGCTAAGAGCCTCTGACCAAGCACCTGCTAACTATGCGCCTGATGGCTACTGCCCCAATTGCTGGGGTCGATCAGAATACGCTGGCAACTTCTACGATGCTGTCAAAAACAACAGCGTCGACGTCAACAGCACCTCCCCAAATGTAGGCTGGATACAAGAATATGCTGCCACCCATCTCTCCGGCATCAAGCTGGCCCCGTCTAACAATGACCTGGTCTGCCCAAGCTGCAAGGTGCAATACAAAAAAGTGTAATACGCCACATGAGACGTGTATGCATGGACGCATATGACTGCGAACCTGACCGCTACGTTCTGCGACCAGGTCATACAGCCGATGCCCCATTATGCCCCTATGGGAACCGATATAAGTGGGTCGGCTACGACACCACTACCGACGAGTATGTACGATACTCCAAGCGACTTTTTATCAAACTAGTAAAACAACATCTTGATGCTCAGGTGGATAGATATACTCAAGTATATTAATAATGGTAACCCCGCTGCACCTAGGCGGGTAGAGAAAACGGATGAGGACTGGCATGGTCAGCTATCACCACAAGTGTACCGCATCACCCGACAGAAAGGTACGGAGCGAGCACACAGTTCTGACTTGTGCAGCCTTTTCACACCAGGACTTTATGCCTGTGCCTGTTGCGGGACGGAGTTGTTCGATGCGGAGGTAAAGTTTGAAAGTGGGACCGGCTGGCCGTCATTCACTCAACCCGTCAAGGATAATGTGATAGCCTACCACAAGGATCGAGGGCATGGCAAGTACCGTATCGAAGCGACCTGCAATGTCTGCGATGCTCACCTAGGTCATGTCTTTGAGGATGGACCTCCGCCGAGCGGACTGCGCTACTGTATCAATGCCCTAGCGCTGGGCAAGGTGGAAACGACCATGCGGACAGCTACTTTCGGAGGCGGTTGTTTCTGGTGTACGGAGGCCATCTTTGACCAGATAGCTGGTGTCGAGTCCGTAGAGAGTGGCTACAGTGGTGGCAGTTCTACCTTCGTCAATCCCACTTATCGAGAGGTTAGTAGCGGGCTGACAGACCATGCCGAAGTCGTTAATGTTACCTATGATAGCAGTATAGTCTCGTATGAAGACTTACTACGTGTCCACCTGACCACCCACAACCCTACTACAATAAACAAGCAGGGTGTCGATCGAGGTACGCAATACCGCAGTATAGTCCTCTACCGCAATGCTGACGAAAGATTGGCCATTGATACGATCATGGCGGAGGTGCAAGACCACCTAGACCAGCCTATCGTGACCGAGATATCCGCATTTACTGCATTCTATCCAGCAGAGGCAAGTCACCAGGACTACTACAAGTCCAATCCTGATCGAGCTTACTGTACAGCAGTAATAGAGCCTAAGATCGCCAAATTCAGATCGTTGAATGGTAGGTTGGTAGAGCGAGTGGAAGCATTGGTAGATTGATACCACTTTTCAGGGTAAGAAACACGTATGGATTCTATATCGAATCTTCGTCCAGACTATCGAGGACTGTATTAATCAACTCTTTATTCAAACGAAATCCAACCTTCTTCAGGGATATAATACTACAACTCCCTCTGCACCGTCGGGCTTATCATCACTCGGCCAAACAGATTGTGAGGCAGGTCTATCTGCCCTATCTGAATCAGATTACTAATCGCAGAGGTATCGCTTACAACTATCACCCTAAACCAATACCGAGATTACTCATGTCTAAGTCAAGATCTTCTCTTGAGTAATGGATATCTATTTCTCGCTTGGCTAATTCTTGTTGAAAGTTGAGATGATTGAGGTTGGCTAGTTTACAAGCTTTGCCAGCACTGATTTTCTTGGTTTTGTAGAGGAAACAAGCTAGCTCTACTAAGAGCTCAGTGCCAGTGAGTTCTACATTACTTAATAATTCGTCAGAAATAACCACGGCCATGTCAGTGTGCTTTTGATCTCAATACAAACATACTGGGCATAAACTTTAGTTCGCCCCGTAAGTATTTGATTGTCCTAAAAAGAAGTTCTGTCAACATCTTTGACATAAGTCATTAGAAGAACAAATTTTGGAGTATTGTAACAGCACAGTATAGTAGTCTGGATTCAGGTTGATTAGATTTGTGGCTCACCTTATGACCCGGCAATGGCAGAACGGACGATCAAAACTTATAGCTATGACCACGAGCGAGATGGAAGACCTCCTGCCCACTTTGCCGTAGAGGACATCCGCCTCGATATACACTGCTCGGCCACCAGAGATGCTGTAAGCGATCGATACAAGATCTACTGGATCATGGACGGCAAGGGTACTTACCAGATAGACTTCAATACCTTTGAGATAGATGGTGCTGGCGTATTTTGCCTTTCACCAGGGCAAGTATTTATGGTGCAGGCCGAGCAGGTCAAGTCCGCTTGTGTCTTGTCGTTCGATCCAGAGTTTTACTGTGTAGAGACGCATGGCAAAGAGATCGCCTGCAATGGTTTGCTATTTAATAATGTACACAGAGCGACGGCCGTATCGCTGACACCGGAGCAGAGCTCGACTATCGGGCAGTGGGTCACATCCATTACTGACGAACTAGACAATAAAGGCAATGCCCACCGTGACCTCCTAGAGACCTACCTCAGGATGATCATGATACAGATCTTGAGACACCTCCATGAGATGGAAGAAAACCTCGGGCTAGAGCCGATCCAGAATAACCAGACGGTCCTAGACTTTGTAGCACTAGTAGAGAAAGAACATACGCAGCACCACGACGTCACCTACTATGCGGACCAGCTATTCATCTCGCCCAAGTCACTTACTCGCAAGCTCAAGCAGCACGGCTACCCCACGCCATCACAAGTCATCAAAGACCGGCTCATGATAGCGGCCAAACGGGCCCTGCGCTTCGGTACTGCGCCTATCAAGGAGATCGGGTATGATTTAGGTTTTGATGATCCTGCCTACTTCTCGAGGTTTTTTGCCAAAGCAGAGGGAGGCATCACGCCACAGCAATATCGGGATGCCTGAGCTGATTACCGCTTCTGGATCGGTATAGTTGATACCACTACCTTTGCCGCCTCGATCATCAGACACCTTACCCATTGTCGCAGAAGAAGTATGCCATTGTTGACCTCGAAACCACTGGAGGTCTAGCCCGTAGAGACCGTATCACAGAGGTAGGCATCGTGCTATATGACGGTAAGGAGGTCATAGAGACATTCAGCAGTCTTGTCAATCCGGGGCGGTCTATCCCACGAGAGATCACCAGGATTACTGGTATCACCGACGATATGGTAGCCGATGCGCCACCCTTTTACGAGATTGCCAAGAAGATTGTCGAGATGACAGAAGGTGCTGTCTTTGTTGCCCACAATGTCCGATTTGACTACAGCTTTCTGCGTAACGAATTTGAGCAGCTGGGCTATACCTATACAAGGCGACAGCTGTGTACCGTACGGCTATCACGCAAGGTATTCCCTGGCCTTAGGAGCTACAGCCTCGGCAATCTCATCAAGCACTTCGATATATCTGTCAGTGCTAGGCACCGAGCCCTTGACGATGCCGTCGCGACTACCGAGCTACTAGGTCTCATCCTACAGCAAGACTATGCGGAGGGTACGACTACTCAGATGATCAATGCCGGTATCAAGGAGAGCAAACTACCCAACGGCATTACCATAGACTTTCTCCACGGCCTACCAGAGGATCCTGGCGTCTACTACTTTCACAATAGCTACGGCAAAGTCGTGTATGTAGGCAAGAGTAAAAACATCAAGAAGCGGGTCATGCAACACTTTAGCAAGACGACCCAAAAGGCCGAGCGAATGGCCAAAATGGTCAATGACATCACCTACGAACTGACCGGTAGTGAGGTCATCGCCCTACTCAAAGAGTCCTACGATATCAAAGCCTTACAGCCCGAGATCAACAAAGCCAGTAGGTCTCGAGAGTTTCCATACTTTATCCATCACTTTACGGACGAGCTGGGATACATCCACTTTAGTATCCTTAAAACCAACCAAAAAAACATACGTGGCAAACAGGTGCTGGGACTTTACAAATCGCGTAATAGTGCCAAAAGCCACCTCGCCAACATCAGCAAGCAGCTACAACTCTGCGATAAGCTCACCCACCTCGATGATAACGATGGTCCCTGCTTTAGGTACAAACTCGGCGAATGTCTAGGCGCTTGCCTACTAGAGGAGGACGCCGATGAGTACAACAACAGAGCAGAACTCGGCCTAGAGCTGATGATGCGACTATTCGAGGATAACTTCATACTGGTCACCGACGGCAGAAGCGTGCAAGAGAAGGCCGTCATCCTCGTAGAAGAAGGCCACTACCGAGGGTACGGGTACATGGCTGTCGAGGACCTCAACTATGGCATCGAAGAGATCAAAGAAGCGATCAACTACGTACCAGAAGATCCTGACGCTAATGGCATCATACGCGGCTACATGGACACAGGAAAGGGCTTTAAGGTTATTCCGTTTTAGACGGTGGACGATAGACGTTTTACGGTAGACGATAGGCGTTGAACGGTAGACGTCGGACGTTAAACGGAAAAACGTCCAACGGCCCTTAGTTCCCTGCTACATCATCGTCAGGATTGCGCTTATCCGCTGCTGCATGCAGACGACCATCCGCTAAGACCATTACCGCCTTGACCACAGCCATACGATCTACCGCGCGAGTAGTGTGTCCCATGGCCTCAAGTTGCGCGACTACTTCGGTGGTCAGTCCGCCCTGCTCATAGACGATCTCATCAGGCAGCCACTGGTGGTGCACCCTCGCCGCTACTATGGCGCTATCGATAGGCATGCCATAGTCAATCACATTGATCATTGTCTGGAGTACCGCTGTAATGATGGTAGATCCTCCGGGAGCACCGAGGACTAGCAGGAGGTCATCCCCTCTCTCCACGATAGTAGGCGTCATAGAGCTGAGCATGCGTTTACGTGGGGCAATGGCATTGGCCTCTGCTCCTACTAGGCCGTAGAGGTTAGGGACACCAGGCTTGGCGCTGAAGTCATCCATCTCATTGTTAAGGAAGAAGCCCGCGCCATCGACAACCACCTTACTACCGTAGTTACCATTGAGGGTGGTGGTCAGGCTCACGGCATTGCCCATCTTGTCGACGATACTGATATGAGTGGTCTCATACGACTCTAGCCCGACAGCAGACCCAGCTACTAGCGTATCACTGCTACTGGCCTCCTTGGTATCAAAATCTGCCATCCTCGACTGTAGGTAATCGGGATCGAGTAAGTCCGTCACTGGTACAGGATAATGGTCTGCATCACCGAGGTACTCCGCCCTATCCGCATAGGCACGACGCATAAGCTCCGCCAGCAAGTGTACCTGCGCTACGGAACCTGTAGGATACGCCGTAAGATCATATACCTCTAGCATGGTCAGCATCTGAGCGAGGGCTATACCTCCGCTACTACTCGGTGGCATCGAAAATATCCTATGCCCTCGATAATCGACTGTGATCGGCTCTCTCCAGAGTGGCCTGTAGCTACTGAGGTCGTCAAGGGTGATCACGCCACCGGCAGACACCATCTCATCTACGATCAACTGGGCCGTCTCGCCTGTGTAAAAGTCATCACCGCCCGTATCACGCAATCGAAGTAAGGTCTGCTCTAGTTCTGCTTGGACCAGAGTCTGGCCAGCTATGAAGGTCTCCCCGACAAAAGCACCAGCATCGTTGAAAGCTGCGATATCATCCTGATAGTGATTAAGACGACCAGCCTCCGCCTGCGACAATCGATAGCCCGCTCTCGCTAGGCGTAGTGCTGGAGCGAATAAATCTCGCCAAGGCATACTGCCATACTCCTTATACATCGCCTGCATACCAGCCACCGTACCCGGCACACCTACCGCCAGATGGCCTAGACGTGACCGGCCAGGCACGACGGCGCCAGTACTGTCAAGGTACATATCACGATGAGCCGCTAATGGCGCTTGCTCTCTGAAGTCTAGGGCCCTTACCTCACCATCAGCGGGGCGATAGATCATAAAGCCACCTCCTCCTAAGTTCCCAGCCCTCGGGTAGCAGACGGCCATAGCTAGTTGCATAGCCACAGCAGCATCGATGGCATTACCACCAGTCTCAAGTATCTCTTGCGCTGCCTCCGTAGCTAGTGGGTGTGGACCGCTTATGGCGGCAGTATCGTAGTAAGCACTACGCTGTATTTCGTAGATGGGTTCTACCTGCACAGACGCTTGCTTACACTGGCACAATAGCATAGATAGCAGTGCTAGCGGTAGGTATCTATACAGTAATTCTGACCTCATGATTAGCTATCTTGGATTATAGGTTCGATCTCGCCACAATACAACCCTGTAAACATATACAATAGGTCAGAGACTACTATAACTTTGTGTCATGCTAATACACGCCACCTCCGACACCATCATCGCTCTATCCACTGCCCCTGGCCAAGGCGCCATTGCTGTGATCCGCCTCAGTGGACCTACATGCGTAGAGATGGTGGCGAGCACATTTACTGGTACAGACCTCCGCCTAGTCGATGGCCACACCGTACACCTCGGTAAGATCAGCGACGAGACGGGTAAGGTCATCGATGAGCCACTAGTGACTGTATTTCGTGCTCCTCGCTCGTATACCAAGCAAGACGTGGTAGAAATCAGCTGCCATGGATCGGCCTACATCGTAGAGCAGCTGATCCAGCTCTACCTACGCAAGGGAGCTAGACAGGCCGACCGAGGAGAGTTTACCATGCGAGCATTCCTCAATGGGCAGCTCGACCTCTCGCAGGCAGAGGCAGTGGCAGATCTTATCGCCTCAGACAATGCGGCTAGCCACGACCTTGCCATGCAGCAGATGCGAGGTGGCTTCTCTGATCAGATAGCGACACTACGGCAAGAGCTGATCGACTTTGCGGCACTCATCGAGCTGGAGCTTGACTTCGGGGAGGAGGATGTAGAATTTGCTGATCGTGGCAAGCTGGAGCGACTCGTCACACAGATCAAGGCTGTCATCAAGCAACTCATCGACTCCTTCCACCTAGGTAATGTGATGAAAAACGGCGTCGCTACGGTCATTGCCGGTCGTCCCAATGCGGGTAAGTCCACCCTGCTCAATGCTCTACTCAATGAGGAGCGGGCCATCGTCAGTGATATCGCCGGGACGACCCGCGACACGATCGAAGAATCCCTCAATATCAGAGGTGTCAACTTTAGACTCGTAGACACCGCTGGCATCCGCGAGGCACAAGACAGCATAGAGCGAGTAGGTGTAAAGCGGACCATGACGGAGATCGGCAAGTCGACGGTCGTCATCTATGTCTTTGACGTGTGGGAGACCAAGCCTGCCGACCTATGGGCCGATGTCGATCGATTCCTGACTGCTAGCAAGCCATTGACAGGCGGCAGCAAGCAGCTCTTCGTCGCTAATAAGATGGACCTCAACCCCTACACTAAACCAGCCGATTACCATAAAGACGGCCTTATAAGTGCTGATAACCTCATCTCTGCCTCGGCACTCAACAAGATGAATATCGATGCCCTCAAGGATGTCCTCTACCGACTCGTCATCAACAACCCAGACCTGATGGACCAGACCATCGTCAGCAACACACGCCACTACGATGCCCTGCACAAGGCCTACGAGAGCCTCGACCGCGTACTCACAGGTCTAGCGTCCGGTATCACTGGCGACTTCATCGCCATGGATATCCGCCAGGCACTCCACCACCTCGGCGAGATCACGGGCGAGATCCATACGGATGACCTGCTGGAGAGTATTTTTGGGAGGTTTTGTATTGGGAAGTAG
>CAYMFD010000132.1:0-8748 GCA_964389475.1 uncultured Saprospiraceae bacterium | reverse complement strand
GTTTATTCAAAATCAGATGAGTCAAAAAACGTAGTGATAGCCGCGGTCCCTGAGCCTGTCGAAGGGTAGCTACCACGAGGCTTTTTGGCGAAATATGATGAAGAATAAGGCAAAAAATAAGTGAAATTCTGTAGCAGAAATGGTATAACAGCCAGCGGCAACTGTCGCTGTAAAGAGATAGCTCACAAGTCGACAAAATGTGCGATTTTTCAATGTAGGATAGTGCTGTTTTAGCTCCAAAGCAAAGTATAGGGTATGCATGGGTTTCTGTAAGTCACTCTGTATTAGAAAAATAAAAGCAATTTTGATACGACTAGTGATCGGTCTTGACCTAGGTGTTATCCTAGAGGCAGTATGATACCTCGAGTACTAATCAATCTCCGTAGAGAATCGTAAGGTCAAGAACTCTCCTTACAGCGACATGATTTTTGCCTTCTTTTGATCTGAGCAAAAGAAGGAGGCCAGTCGGGCCTTTCCGACGAGACTAGTTACATAAAAGTTGAATTCGTCTCGACAGATTGTAATTATTCTTCCACTCTAATTTGCATAGAGCCTTATTTAGTTATGTCTGCAATCTTGAGTTTTAAATCGAATGTGGAGGGTTTACGAAACAGACCAGTGATAAAATACGACACCCGCTGCCACACTTACATTGAGACTATCGAAGTCGCCCACTTGCCTGATCTTGATCTTACTGTCGCATAGTGGCAGGAGGTTTCTGTCTACTCCCTTATCCTCAGATCCCAAGATGACAGCTTGGCGATCAGCTAGTTTAGTTGCGTCTAGGTAGTCGTTCGCCTGTAGGTGGGTAGCTGCGATGGAGATTTCTGCGTTTTGGAGGATCTCTAGAGCACCGATGGTACTACTTACTCTGATGACGTCTAGCTGTAGTATAGCACCTGCGGACGTCTTGACGGTGTCGGCATTGATCCTGCCCGCCTGCTTGGCACTGACGATGAGTGCATCTATGCCAAAGACCTTAGCCGATCTCGCGATGGCGCCTATATTGCGTACATCGGTGATGCCGTCTAGTATAGCCAGCTTGACAGGCCCAGTGTGCTCTGCTAGCCACTCCTCTATATCGAAGTAGCTGATGGGTGATATGAATGCCACCGCTCCCTGATGCGCTTTGTTGCCGACGATCGCAGTGAGCTTCTCTTGTGGGACTCTAGCTAGCGGCACGTTCATCTCTTTGGCCCAGTGGCGTATTTGCTTTTCGTATGGGCCCTTGAGAGATTGTAGGATGAGGACTTTCTCTATATCAGCGCCAGCCTCCAGAGCTTCTAGCACAGGATTGCGACCATATATAACGTCTCGAGCGGTTTCTTTCATACCACGAAGGTAAGCAACCTGAGATCGATGACTAGCACTCTAGCCACCCACTCATGAGCCAGCGTCGATTCTTTTAGCAGATGGCTATTCACGACGCCTGTAGGATTTTACCACTACTCACTTGCTGATGCGACCTTGTTTTATCTTTTACCAATCGTCGTGAGCCGACATTTTTACCAAAGTCTTGCAAGAGAATGCCCAAACTTCCTTTTGGAAAACTTCGATAGGCGTATATTTCCCTTCATTTTGCAATCAGCAAAGATTGCTAGTAGGACTTACGAGTCACAAAAAACAAGATAATATGGTTAAAGGATTTACACTTATTCTCTCATTTCTAATAGCGGTAGGCGTTTCGGCGCAGTCGGCCAGCCCAGCGCTAGCCCTAGACTATGTACGGACGCATACGAGTGCAGTCGGTATTACTAGCGCTGATGCAGAGCAGCTGATCGTGAGTGATCATGTACGTAATAATCTAGCAGGTGCTGAGCACGTATACCTGCAGCAGACAGTCGGTGGTATACCGGTACAGGGAGCATACGCAAGCATTACCATTAAGGACCAGGAGGTGCTCTATCAGGCCAATACCTTGATCAGTGACGCTAGCAGTAAGGTGGTAGGCCTCAAAGCCCCACAACTTACGGCGCAGAAAGCCCTAGAGTTTGCTGCTAAGCACATAGGGGTCAAGGCGCCAACGGCTACACTACGCAAGTCAGCGGATGGACATTCTGTATTCGAAGGAGGTAATATATCGGCCCGAGAGATAGAGGTGAAGCCTGTCTACCACCTAGGCAAGGATGGTAAGCTACACATCAGCTATGGTACCATGATTGATGCCCTTGATAGTAAAGACCTACACCATATCACGGTAAATGCGACATCTGGAGAGGTCACCGACTATTTCAATGGTACGATTACATGCAACTTCGGTGATCGCCCGCACAAGCATGTAGGTCATGACTGCAAGTCGCACTCGGCATCTGATGCAGCACCTCTAGTAGTAAAGGGTAGCGCGGTCGATGGAGCACAGTATCTGGCCTACCCATTTCCTATGGAGAGTCCTTTTGATGGAGATCGACAATTACTTGTCGAGCCTGCAGATCTAGACTACTCGCCATTCGGATGGCATGATAGAGATGGTGTAGAGGGAGCTGACGCAACGACTACAAGAGGTAACAACGTACTAGCCTTTAACAGTACGACGAATTTGTCTCCAGATGGAGGAGCAGAACTAGACTTTAGCTTTGACCTTGATTTTCAAGACGAACCAGCTAACCAGCTGGAGCCAGCTATCGCCAACTTATTTTATGCTAACAACTATATGCATGACTTCTCTGCCAGAGTCGGTTTTGACGAGGCGGCAGGTAACTTCCAGGAGGTCAATTACTCTGGTAATGGCGAGGGTGGAGATTTTGTACGTGCTGAGGCACAGGACCCGACAGGGACCAACAATGCCACATTTGGTACGCTGCCTGAGGGATCTGTATCTGAGATGAGCATGTTCTTATGGGATGCTGGTACCGGCGGTTTTTTGACAATTAACGAACCCACACAGATCGCAGGGCTACTATCCAATACAGGTCAGAGCTTTAACCTGCAAGGGGGTACTGACTGGGGTAACAATCTAGTAGCCACAGGAGATGCCATTACGGGTAATGTGGCCATAGCCAATGATCGAAGAAATACGCAATGCTGCCTTGAGATCGAGACGGATCTTACAGGTAAGGTAGCGCTGATAGATCGTGGAGGTTGTGACTTTAGCCTCAAAGCAGCCAATGCCCAAGACGCGGGTGCGATAGGTGTTATGATCGTAAACGTGCCTGGTGCAGATGGCGCCGGTAGTACAGGTGATAATGTCATCGGTATGAATGGTGGGGACCGTGCTACAGAGGTAAACATACCGGCCTTATTCTTAGCATTGCCGGATGGTGATCGTATGCGTCAAGTGCTTAATAATGGTCTTGATGTCACGGTTACATTTGAGTCAATCGAAAATACAGGACCTAGTCAGATCGACGCATCGCTTGATAATGGTGTTATCGCTCACGAGTTTGGCCATGGTATCAGTACCAGACTTACCGCTGGTCCTAGGCAGGTTGGTTGCCTCAGGGGTGTAGATGACGATGGTGATGGTCGTGCAGATAGAGGAGAGCAGATGGGTGAGGGCTGGTCTGACTTCTTCACACTAGTAACGACGGCCAAAGAAGGTGACCAAGGTTCGGATCCTCGCGCTATCGGTAACTATGCGGACGACCAAGGTCCTACAGGGAGTGGTATTCGTAACTTCCCATACAGTACAGATATGTCTATCTACCCGTCTACATTCGCAGCTACGCAGAGTGTCGGTTATGGTGGTACTACAGGCTATGCGCCACACCCGGTTGGTGAGGTATGGTGTGCTATGCTATGGGATATGTACTGGGCTCTATCAGACAGAGACGGTTACGATCCTACATTGAGAGATGAGACCTCGGGTAGTTACAAGGCCGTACGTCTAGTCATGGATGGTATGAAGCTACAACCATGTAATCCTGGCTTCCAGCAAGGTCGTGACGCTATCCTAGCAGCTGATGAGATGCTGTATGGTGGCGAAAACCAACGCCTCATCTGGGAAGTATTTGCACGTAGAGGTATGGGTTTCCTTGCTGAGAGTGGAGATACATTTGACCACAGAGACGGACTGGAGGACTTTAGCATACCGCCACTACTTATAGAACAATTAAAGATCAATCGTAACACTGCTGAGGTGATCACCGTAGGTGAGGAGCACGAGGTGTCTATCGACGTAGTCAACCACATACCAGAGGCGCAGTCGGGTGTCATCGTTACAGATGAGCTAGCAGAGGGTATGTCTTATGTAGCGGGTACTACTGCTGGGGCCAGCGAACCGACAGTCAACGGCCAAGTTCTGACTTTTGAATTAGGAGAGCTTGCCTACCAAGATGAAGTGACTTTTACGTACAGTGTAGTTCCTTCGCAAGATCTTACCACTCAGAGTCTACTCTTTGACGACTTCGAATCAGATAATGGCTGGGAGGCCCTAGACCTAGAAGGCAGTGACTTCACATGGGAGGAGGATAATGACTTCGGACGTGATGATAGCAATGGCTGGGGTGTCTACGAGTTTGACCAGATAGAAACAGACCAGGCGCTACTGTCGCCAGAGATAGAGGTAGTAGGCGAGTTGCCTGTACTACGATTCTGGCACCGATACGAGACTACACGTATATCTCATGGAGGGTACGTGGGTGTTATACCAGAGGGTGATGACTTTGCTACACCACTGGCTAATGATCAGTTTATCCTCAACGGCTATCCAGCAGAGGTGCAGTATGGACTATTTGCCATTCCATCACTAGGTGGCTTTACGGGTACAAGTGAAGGCGAGTTCGTAGAGTCTTATGTTAATCTGTCTGCCTACAAAGATCAGACGATTCGTATCCAGTTCCGTTTTGGTACACAGGAGACGGTTAATAGTGACATTTTTGATCCTGCATGGTCTATTGATGACTTTGAGATCCTAGACCTACAGACGATCCCATCGACGGCTTGCGTATTTTCTGATAGTAGCACAGACCCGGCTAACTGCGCGGCATCTGTAACTATTGTAGAGCCTAGTGTACGTACAGATATCGAGGAGGTCAGTCCAGATGCCTTTGGACTAGAAGTATTTCCTAATCCAGCAGATGACTACATCACTATCACAGCAGCTGGTGATATGACTGACGAGGCGACCATCTCCTTACGAGCGATGGACGGGAGAGTAGCACATATGGATAAGATGATGATTACTGGTCAGCCGACTGTCAAGACAATATCGGTAGGCGGTCTAGCATCAGGTATGTACGTGCTAGAGTTGCGTACAGCTGACAAAGTGACCAACACTAGAGTGATCATCTACTAGACGATCTCTGTAGTCAATAATACAAGGGAGTAGCGCTAAGCGTTGCTCCCTTTTTTCGTGTTATACCATTTTAATTTGAGAATGCCGTACTAAGATTGTTGGAGGCTTTTTGACTAGGCAAGGCTTGATGGAGTGATCTACGTAGCAGTGGATGTCTAGTAGACATACAAATGACGGAACCGCAAAGCGGGTGGGTTGCTAGACATAGCCGTAGCTATGGTAAGGCTTGACAACACTGAATAGTTGAAAAGCAGCAAGAAGATATGCGGCATATTCAGGTTAAGATGGTATTAGAGGGTCAGTAACAAGCGATACCTTGATTGACCTTTTTGTGATACTAATAAATCGAAGTACTTTAGCGCCGCTTTACGATAGCCTACACCTTGTGTATGTGATGGTCTAGCAACTGAAAAGTCAATTACCAATCAACAAAAAATTATGGGACAAACTCTAATAATGATCATTCCGATATTCGGTCTGATTGCGCTTGCGTATACCATGTGGAAGTCTGCTTGGGTAAGCAAACAAGAAGTAGGAACAGAGAAAATGGGCAGGATTGCCAAGAACATTGCCGATGGTGCAATGGCTTTTCTCAAGGCCGAGTACAAAGTCTTGGCAATATTCGTAGCTATCGTTACTTGCTTCATGGTATGGAGTGGTACGAATGAAGGTTCATCTCCACTCGTTGGTCTGTCTTTCGTATTAGGAGCTGTTTTTTCAGCTTTAGCTGGATTCATCGGTATGAAGGTTGCGACTAAGGCCAATGTCAGAACGACCAATGCTGCACGAACAGGTCTTGGTAAGGCCCTAGAGGTTGCTTTCGGTGGTGGTGCTGTCATGGGTATGGGTGTTGTAGGACTCGGTGTCCTCGGACTCGGTACTTTATTCTGGGTATACTCTAGCATGTTTGGAGTCGGTACGCAAGCAGACGTAACTAAGGTTATTACTGTACTTACTGGATTTTCATTTGGTGCTTCATCTATCGCACTATTTGCAAGAGTAGGTGGTGGTATCTATACCAAAGCAGCCGACGTAGGTGCTGACCTTGTAGGTAAGGTAGAAGCCGGTATCCCAGAGGATCACCCACTCAATCCTGCAACGATCGCAGATAATGTAGGTGACAATGTAGGAGACGTAGCTGGTATGGGAGCCGATCTATTCGAGTCATACGTAGGATCTATCATCGGTACGATGGTACTAGGTGCTGTCTTTATCGGCAGTGCTACAGTAGGTGGTGCAGCATGGGCAGACGACTTCGGTGGTCTATCAGCAGTGATGTTACCGCTAGTGCTTGCTGCGGTAGGTATATTGACCTCGATCATCGGTACATTCTTCGTTAAAGTAAAAGATGGTGGTGACCCACAAAAAGCACTCAACAGAGGTGAGTTTATCGCAGGTGGTATCATGATCGCCATGACTTACCTTATTGCAACATGGATGTTACCAGCTGAGTGGACATTCGGTGGTAATGTATATACACCGCTAGGTATCTTCTTCGCAGTGATCATCGGTCTGGTGTCAGGAGTACTCATCGGTATGGTGACGGAGCACTATACAGGTACGGGTACCAAGCCAGTACGATCTATAGTAGAGCAGTCATTGACGGGTTCAGCGACTAACATCATCGCAGGTCTAGGAGTGGGTATGATCTCTACGGCGATTCCTATCTTGATCTTAGCGACAGCGATCATTGGTGCTCACTACTTCGGTGGACTGTACGGTATTGCGATTGCGGCTGTAGGTATGCTATCTAATACTGGTATCCAGCTTGCTGTAGATGCATACGGACCGATTGCAGATAATGCAGGTGGTATCGCTGAGATGGCGGAGCTACCTAAGGAGGTAAGACAAAAAACAGATAAGCTAGACGCAGTAGGTAATACGACGGCAGCGATCGGTAAAGGATTTGCGATCGGTAGTGCTGCTCTTACAGCACTAGCACTATTCGCAGCATTTATGGCAACAGCGGGTATTACCTCTATCGATATCGCTCAACCACGAGTAATGGCAGGCCTACTACTAGGTGGCATGTTACCATTCCTATTCTCTGCACTCTCGATGAATGCAGTAGGTAGAGCCGCAATGGATATGATCAACGAGGTTAGACGTCAGTTCAAGACGATTCCAGAATTGAACAAAGCACTTGCCGTAATGAAGAAGAATGACGGGAAGGAAATGAGCGAGTGGTCAGCTGCTGACAGAGCAACATTTGATGCTGCTGACGGTAAAGCGGAGTACGACAAGTGTGTAGCTATCTCTACGGCGGCCTCTATCCGCGAGATGAGAATTCCTGGCCTTATAGCAGTTATCTCACCCGTAATCATCGGCTTCGGTGGAGGTGCAGAGATGCTTGGTGGTCTACTAGCGGGTGTGACAGTATGTGGTGTCCTTATGGCTATCTTCCAGTCCAATGCTGGTGGTGCTTGGGATAATGCCAAGAAGATGTTCGAAGAAGGTGTCGAGATCAAAGGCAAGATGTACTACAAAGGATCTGATGCTCACAAAGCAACAGTAGTAGGTGATACAGTAGGTGATCCATTTAAGGATACATCTGGACCATCACTTAACATCCTACTTAAGCTGATGTCAGTGGTAGCACTAGTAATAGCGCCATTCTTATAGAGCAAGTCGCTTTATGACAATATATAAAAGCCTTGCTGGACAGCCGTTCAGCAAGGCTTTTTTGTATTTGGTGTTTCAGGTGTCCGAAATCAGATTTCAGACGTCAGATATGAGATGTCAGACTTACCTGTCTACCTGAGTCATGAGGGCAATGGCTCTCGCCATGTGGCCCGAATAAGCAGATGTAAAACGTCAGACGATCGTAGGTTCTACCCCATGTTAGCCGTCGTGGGTTCTACCCCGACGGAGATAGACCCCTCCCTATCAACCTTATCGCCAAGTATCACCCTCACATCAAGGTGGTTGAGTAGCGCAGCGTATCGAAACCCTAACCGCGAAGAATCACTGTAGACCAACCGCAGCTGAGGTCCGCTTAAGCTTAGAGGCTTAGCGAGACTCATGGAGCACAACCTCGCTGCTCAATTAGAGAAGGACGCTAGATATCGGAGATCAGGATTGAGATGTGCGAAAAGAGATCACATCGCTCTAAGCGATCAGATCTCTAGAAATAGACATAAGGCTCGATAGTAAGCATTAGCCGTTTGTGAGAATCACCCCAACGGCGAGAGGGATCACAGACACTAATACACACGAATATCACTAATTAAACATCCGTATCAGGGAGCAGAGATCACATCGCTCCAAGCGATCAGATCTCTAAAAAACGACGCCAGGCTCGATAGTGAACATTAGCCGTTTGTGGGAACCACTCCAACGGCGATAAAACTACCCTTTTTGTGCTTTTCCAAACAATAACTTGACAAGATCATTGTTTAAGTAATATTATTGTAGAATAATAGACAAACTCATTATGGCTTCTTCCACTAACACAGTCGGCACACAGTCGGCACACAGTCGGCACACAGTCGGCACACAGTCGGCACACAGTCGGC
>CAYMFD010000131.1:3269-9010 GCA_964389475.1 uncultured Saprospiraceae bacterium | reverse complement strand
GATGTCGCCGTCACAGTTGTTATCCACGTTATCACAGATCTCGGTCGCTCCAGGATTGACTAGTGGATCGTTATCCTCGCAATCGCCATCGACAGTCACGTAGCCGACTGGCACTGTCGAATCACAAGTAGTGGAGTCTTGGTCTGTATCGCCAAATCCATCACCGTCAAGATCTAGATAGTATGTAATCGCCACAAAGTCATTATCGATGATATCATCACAGTCATTATCTAGACCGTCACAAACCTCAGTAGCACCTGGAAATACGTCAGGATTGGTATCATCGCAATCTTCATACGACCAAAATCCATCCTCATCCTCGTCTTTAAAGAAGTAGGTCTCGGCCTTGTGGTAGACTTCATTGGCAATCAAACTACCTATCCTACGACCAGGAATATCGTCTGCCGGCGGATGTATGCCGCCCCATATACGGGATAGACTCGTCTGATCTGATGCATCTGTGTAGGTGGCATACTGTATGGTAAAGTCAACAGATGGACCGTCTTCAAAGACCAAGAAATCATTGGCCTTGACCTCGAAGGTCCCCATACCTCCAGGGAAGTAGTTGTCTCCTGTAAACAAGGTCAATATGTCGGCGGCTGCCCGCGAGAACGTCGAGTGTCCGGACACATACCCTGCGAAAGGCGGTGTCACAAATGAGGGTCGCTGATAGGGCCACCACGCCTCGGCGAGTATCCACCCTACTCCCGCCACATCAGTCGCTGGGTTACTAATAAAGTCGGGGCCACGCCAGGCATTGAGCTTGATCTTGCCGACGTGCTGGCCCTGTGCACCTGCTAGCGGATCCCCCGCCTCTACGACCTCTACAAAACCATCGATCAGATCCATACCTTCTGGATCGTAGCTAGGCAGTGAAGGATCCGTACACTGCCCCTGGTCTGCCATATATCGTAGCGCCGATACAGGCCGCACATAATCATAATATCCTTTGATACTCCAGGTAGATATAGCCGCATCGTGCATGGCTCCACCGAGCATAAAGTAGGACTTAACGTCCCACTCTAGGTCATCGATCAGTGGCCCATCACCACCATAGCGCTTGACGAGCTGTGGGTCGGCATTCACACCATTAAGTATCGTAAACCAGTGTCCTGGAGGTGTCTCACTATCGGGGCCGTCTGCCCAAAACTCGGCTAACACCCTCGTATAATCACCCCGTGGCACCATCTGCGGCTCGTAGGGCTCCCCAGTGTATGGGTTGACAGCGTGGCCCATACTACCATCACCACCCTCCATAAAGTCGTAGTAGTCATAGTAATCCACCTCATCAGGTAGATCTCCTGCGTTACCCAATGATCTTGGCGAGATATCAATCATCACACCATCCGTAGGATCTAGGTGGGCAGACCACTGAGCGACCATACCAAAACCCTCCTTGTAGGCTGCGGACGCGACTGTATCTAGTGGGTCTAAATATGGAGGCGGCCCAGGATCATGATAGACGACGTAGGTGTCCCCGTCTCGCTGGTACTCCTTACGTGCAGTATCGGGAAGGGCAAAATTATGGACATTACCCCACTCTGGACTCAGGAAGGGCGGAGTATTAAAGGGTATCTCGTTACCCGACTGATCGATAAATACATCAAGTGTAAGTCGCTGCCATCTATTAGGATCAACAATATTGGGATTACCCGTAAATGCCATCACCAGTGGCGGATTGACTGAGGTGTAGTATAGATTGGAGTAGCTGCCTTGCTCATTAGATCCATCTTGCAAGCCATACGATACGATAAGCCCTGCCACATAATTACCGAGGGCGGCTGCAGAACCAGTACTATAGTCGACACTTACCTCATTAATATCGTAACGAAGAGATCGCATCTTATTATTAAACCGCAACTGCGCTAGAAAGCCTTCTGGCGAGTTAGAAAAGCGATGAGATAGTATCCTGTACATTGCGTAGCTGATAGCCTCCTCGATCTGGGCTGTAGTATCTTGCCATGCGAATCCATCGTAGGGAAAGTTGAAGCCATCCACAGTGTTGCCTATGAAGTAAGGCTCTGCTTCTGGATCCGCTAGTGCCCATATATCGTACATAGCGGCGGACGTATGCCATAGGTTACGGGCATGGATCGTAGGCCGTGCAAAATCTCCTCTAATTGACTCCAGCAAGGTCTCATTCCACTCGTGAGCAATGGTCTCGTGCTGTGCAACAACAGTCGTCGCCCAAAGCAATAAAAACGTAAAATATAAATATGTAAATCGCTGAATCATGGCGCAGTACCCGTCTTTTAATATGCAAATATACGAAGGCGTATGAGTTGTTTTCTGACTGATTGGTTTTCAGGGTGCGGTGTTCGGGAGGCGATATGCGGTATGCGGATGGCGTTCTGCGGTTAGCGGTTTTCGGTTTACGGGTGGCGTTCTGCGGTTAGCGGTTTGCGGGACGCTACCCTAACAATGCGGACATACCTCGGCTAAGTCTACAGGGTCGATTGTCAGTTTGATGGAGGAAAAACCACGGCTATTGTCACTCTACAACCTACGATTTACTTGCCCAAATGTTAAAGTTTTGAGAGTGGTTTACATATCAGAGTTTTCATATATATCTGGATAAAGGACAAGTTCAAATTGCCCGACTGCACAATCACTGCTCAACCATACAAACGAGACATAATCACAAGTAGGCAAAATATAATTTTTTATCTTTAAGAAATGAAGGCTGTTACCGAATCATGAAGGAGGAGAACTTTTTTGAGCCAATAATCATTTGGTACATACCTTTGTGTCACTGTTGTGATGCAATAGTATTTGGAACAAAATTTCATTATCAAGTTAGAAGATATGTTTAAGCGTAAATTTGTAAGATTAGCAACAGTAAGTGCACCTGCTACTCCTGTTACTAGACAATAGTCAGACCACTGGTCATTGACTATCAGAAAATCAAAAAAGCCATCTCATCTGAGGTGGCTTTTTTGATTTTAGGCACTTTGTGTCCGCTCGTCAAGGAAGTACTTCTTAATGATTCTTGCTAGCTAGACCCCCACTAAAGACATCTACAATAAATAGCACAAACTAATCTGCAGAGATAGGCACACATAGCAACACTACACCTGTACATTCGTTGTACCAAATGAAAGAGAAATAAGGCGTTCACGTCGCTGGGTAAAAGAAGATATATGAAAGACGAAAAGCTACGAAAGTATACCGAAAAGGTGCTGGATAATATGCCCAGTGACTGGCTTACGCTGACCACCCACAGGCTCGACATATACGACGAATCACAGGCAAAAACCCAATTCCTTGAAGGTCTAGAAACACTGTACCAGGAAGGCAATACATCACCAGCGGCACTAGCGGACCTGCCCACTGCCTACGACTATATAAGGTTGGGCCATCCGCTATCGTGCCTCCTAGAGTGGACGATAGCACACGAGCACGGCTGCAATACTCATCGGGTCATTAGCTTTTCGTCGATGACGATGCCGCTATTCGCGATACTGAGACACAATAAGCTCACAGGCAGTGCGACAAGGGTCCTACACCGAGGTCCTCTCCCGCTAC
Source organism: uncultured Saprospiraceae bacterium (assembly GCA_964389475.1). Taxonomy (GTDB): domain Bacteria; phylum Bacteroidota; class Bacteroidia; order Chitinophagales; family Saprospiraceae; genus CAYMFD01. The sequence continues at coordinate 5,485 of CAYMFD010000131.1, read as the reverse complement.
ATATGGATGTAGAGGTAATGAGAGACGTGTACGGCTTCCGATTCACACTGGAGGAAGTGACCACTCTAGACCACATTGACGCGGCTGATCACACGACCGTGTTGTTATCTAGCGTGGGAGGTCTTACAGATTTTGCAGAGCATGATCACATAGACTTTAGCATCAATATCAACAGCAGCGTAGGGTCCGTGGTCATTATACATGGCACCGATAATGCAGAATACACAGGTGTGATACAGCACGTACGCCGCCGCGAGAGTATTGCTATGACGCCGAGTGATTGTGAGAAAGTACTGCGATCCGTTATAAGTAGCACTGACACCATAGCTGACGATGCTGCCAGTCAGGCCAAAGCACAAGTCCTTGACACCATCAAGCAAGTCACAGCAACAGACGTAGAGCCAGCAGTCGGCTCGAGTGGCTTATCGATACAATATGCTATCATGATGGGTCTGGTGGATCATGCCATGGAGCAGCATAGTGGCAAGGTCATCAAATTCGTCGTGCCACCGAACTGCTATGGAGGTACCAATGACCAAGCCAGAAGAGTGGCAGCTGCCATACCCAATGTAGAGATCGTCGACATGCTAGTAGACGGCGACCACGATATGGTGTCGAGCCTAGATACTATTCTGAGCGATATCGCCGACGAAGACGCTATCCCTTACATCATCGCCGAGATCCCGACCAATCCCCGAGTAGAAGTTCCTGATCTAGCGAACTTAAAATCAGTACTCGGCACTAGGCGGAACACTGCAAAGGGTACCCAAGCAGTAAGCCCCGTGTTTATCCTAGACCAGACCTTCTGCCCCAATGTACACTTCCTCGGTGCAGGAGAAACCCTCTCCGATGTGGCCGCGATATCGTACGCAAGTGGGTCCAAATTCCCCAGTGGTGGGCGGTGTACCGCAGGTTACTGTGCCGCCAATGATCATGCCGCAGACATCATGGCAAAAGTGAGACAACACCTCGTCCTCTGCGACAATGAGGCTACCCCGCTCCAGTACCAGATACTTGCCGAGCAGATGCCATCGATGAACCGTCGCATCAAAGACGCCTATGACAATACCTGCAAATTTGTCAAGCACATAAACGAGGTCCTACCACACGCCAAGATCAACTTCGTGTCGGATGAGCTAGCAGCGATGGGCTTTACGCCGTCTGTTTTTTCTCTGGATCTACCTGCTACGGGTGACACTCCTGCCGCCCGAGAAGCAAACAAACGTGCCCTCAACCACCAGCTCATCAATCTCATGATCACCGAGATACCGGGCGAGAGCAAGCACTGTGTAAGCTATGGCCAGCTCAAGGGCTGCTACTGGACCGTACCAGCAACCTCCACCCAGGGTACCACCAAGGAAGGAGACAAGGACTACATCGTCAGAGCGGCCTTATCGCCTAGTATGGATTTAGGCTTGCATATGGAGGTGTTTACGCGATTTGTGGACAGTATGGGCTGATTTGACGGGATGCAGGATTTGCCAATTTGCTCATTCTTCAATTCGTCGATTTGCGAAATAAGGAGTTACGCTTGTCGGTGCGGAGTTCGGTTTAATGGGTGCGGCTGCTAAGCTGTTGAGGTGTTGAGCTTTTGCCCACATGACATTCAGTATTCAACATTCGTAATTCATCACTCGACACTCGTCACTCGACATTCAACACTAGTCATTTGTCATTCGCCATTGTACGTCGCTCATCACCTTCTCTTCTATTCCGGGATCTAGCCTGTCGTGTCGCAGGAAGCTGATGGAGGCCAGCGGAGACATGCCGATGACTGAGCGGAGTCGCCGATGACTGAACGGAGCCGCCGATGACTGAGCGGAGCCGAAGTCATCGATCTTTATATATATGCGAGGTCTCATTGAGACACCGCGCTAGCTCATGCAGTTCATCTGGTTGATCTTTAATGAGAGCCTCCTTCTTCTTCCTAGTCCAGCCCTGTATTTGTTTTTCTCTGTAAAAGGCAGTGTCTATCCTGTCGTACTCCTCCACATAGACCAATGTAACGGGTAGGTGCTTTTTGGTATGATTAGCGCCTTCACCACTCTGATGCTGGTATAGTCTACGAGCAAGATCCTTGGTGCTACCAGTATAGTAGCTACCATTGGCACATCTGAGTATGTAGGTGTATCCTTTCATTTTGTATTAAGTTGAGCTTATAGTCCTCACTTGAGCTTGAGCACCTTGGCTTCGGCTTCGCTCAGCCTGCGGAGCCG
>CAYMFD010000131.1:0-3169 GCA_964389475.1 uncultured Saprospiraceae bacterium | reverse complement strand
ACTGAGCGGAGCCGAAGTCATCGGCATTCATCTTACCACGCAGGGTATTACCTGATATAGATCTTGATGAATCAATAATGATTGGTCACTGCTCTCTAGCCGCTCATATCATCTCCACAATCTCCTCCTGTATCCATTCCCAGGCTGCATCTTGGCTATACTCCACACCAGGTCTTAAGATAGCTTCCATATCTCCATAGAAGTCCAGCTGATCTATTTTGGACTTCATCGTGATCATGAATTCTTTCTGGGATGGTGGTCGCTTGCCGGTAGCATCCGTTACATATTTTTTGAAGCATTCTACTACTTTCGACCAATCGACATCTAAGTGCCGCCTCGCATAATCCAGATCGAAGAGGTCCCTACCCTTTTTTCTCTGGTATAAGGCTCTCAACTTAGTACCCAATAGCTCATGCATATCATAGGTGTGGATGTCGCAAGACCCCATATACCAGTCTGACTTTACTTCAAATGGGAACTTGATCAAAGGGAATACAGAGTTATGTTCTTTGCAGTTGATTTCTATCTTGAGCTTGTGTCTTACCCCTTCTACCTGAGACGTGAACTTGTGAAGCGCTTTAATCCCGTGCAAATTAGGTTTTGTATTTCGAGGCAATTCGAAAAAGTCGATAGCTTCATTGAGTCTCTGCATAATGGGCTTGATGGGACCTGGCTTAATCTGTACCAGGTCTATATCTTCACTATACCTAGGTGCAGGCTGCAGATAGAGCTTATGTAGCGCTGTGCCACCGCGAAACGCTAGATGCTCATGCAAATACTCATCAGAAAAAATAGCGACTAAGGCCCTCGATATGATGAGGTCTTGTTCTACCTGCCATGACTTTTGCCATGGTGCAGAGGATTCTCTCCACTTCTGTATATACGCTTCAGCTATCATTCAATATCTATTTCACTATTAACATTAACTCTCCATCTATTTTTGATAGAATCCCTATTTCTTGCCTTACCCGGAGTAAGTGGCACTGTATTAAGCGAGGTCTGACGATTCCTCCATTCAATCATAATATCTAGACACTCATCACCAGCACCAAAGTACTCTATCAGATAGGCAAGCCTTTGTATGTCGCTGGCTTCTCCGTATGATGATATTGTATCCCGAAGATCTAGTGGACTCAATTCTTCTGACAATTCTTGCAGCACTTCTGATAAGCGGCTAAGTCCTCCAATTTTATTTTGATAATTGATAAGGTCTAGTAATGTGAGGGCAATACTTGAGACAAAATAGGTCCCAGCTTCGGCATTCATTTGTATGATACCATTCTGCGGCCAGCGCTTCTTTGTAAAAAACTCAACGTTATAGGAACCGTACTTGATATCCCTTAATGCAGGAGGTGATGTTGTAATGTAGTCCTTATGAATGGCATGATGGCTAGCACCATGCTTACTAGCCGCAGTCAGAAGTGAAACATAGTAAGGTTTACCTATCCACTGAAAAAGGCTATCAACATAGAGGGACAGAGGAAGCTGGCCAAGCAGTTGATACTTGGGTGGTATAATGAGGTAGAATCCTTTTCTAATATTTACAAGCTTGCCTTTGGCCTTTTGCCTCCTCAGAGCACTAGTCAGTGCTTGAGCTGAAATCTCACACTCCGCAGCTATCTCTTCTTTGGAGAACGAATACTTGTGAATGGCTTCATACTTTGAAATGGTTTGTCCGATCGTCATCTAAGTAAATTATTTGCGAAAGATACCGAAAAAGAGCACTTTACGCAAATAATACAACCAAGCAGATGCAGACAAATCCTCTAGCTGGCGACAGATGATCTACGACTACCCACCAGCTAGCTGGAAAAGGAAAACGGCCTTCTCGTATACAGCTAGCTCGATACCTGGGGGCATGGCTACGACATGGTAGAAGATGGTAAAGCCTGTCACCGCGATCGGCCCATAGTCATATGTTATCTCAGAGGAGGTTTATGGGCTTGTGCCAAAAATCAAATTACAAACGTACGAGATGTAGCAAGCACTTTGTTTACACTAGAGTCGCCGATCACTTAGTCTAAACTAAACCAGCATAATTAAGCAATACCCCACCCCAGTAGTCATTGCTAGTACTTACCTTTAAGGGGATGAAGCATTCCCTACAGATTTTAGCGGTAGTACTGGTTATAGGCTTGACAAGTTGTAGCCCTACGAAGACAGAGATATGGCTCGACGACAATGGAGGCGGTAAGACGCTGTCGACCTACCACTTAACGGGCTTCTTTTATGAAGTAGCCTTTCTCTCGGGAGCCCTCAGTAGTCTTCCAGATACTATCATGACATTGAGCCAAGCGCTTGCAGGGAACCAAGCGCTGGCTAGCCTAGACACCACTGGTTTTAGTCAGATCGTTGCTGATGTCGACCACGACATTTTTGAGTCTTTTCACTGTACGATCGAGATGCAGTTCACCTCTGAGGAAGAACGTCAGGGCCTCTATCAGCGATTCAAAGCTCTATGTGAAAAGACGATCTCTAGTAGCAGCCCATTTGCTAATGGGGAGTACATGCTAGTATTTCCCAACTACACCTTGGATCTAGACGGTTCTACGCTACGTTTCGAAGAGCCATCATTTCCGCTTCTGAGAGATCACCCCGATATAAGTCAGCTAGAAATCGATAGCCTATTGACCGAGGCCACTCAAGACACCTCGGAGATAACCGAGAGCATGCGAGCTATGCTACAGACACCTATAGAGGTTATCGCCTACTTACCCAGTGATATCAAAGCCGCTCAACCCGAGGTAGACTCCATAGCTAATGACATGCTCCTATATCGTAGTACTATAGGAGAAGCGCTTCGGTCTGATACGGTAAAGACCTATACGGCCGAATACTAGTGGGTAGAGGAAATATCCTAGGCAAAGATCTTGGAGATTGAGTTGTCTTTGATTCCTTGAGTTAGAATTGTTCTGCACTACTTTTATAGCATCTGCTGCACTATCGACCGCCCCTCTACAAGGTGTCCGTGTGGCAAAACATCATACTAGTATACCATAAAGCACCAAAACACCCACTAGAATGACTAACACTAGCCCCACCCTCGTCCTGTCCCGCAAAGGCTTCGACTCTGCAGCTGGCGTGGCGGTAATGCCAGTTTTCTACTAGGCGACGACCTAATACCATTTCTGCTACAGAATTTCACTTATTTTTTGCCTTATTCTTCATC
>CAYMFD010000130.1:0-9113 GCA_964389475.1 uncultured Saprospiraceae bacterium | reverse complement strand
CTGACTTTAACGAATGTGTTGTGAAAGCCCCCAGCATAGATGTAGTCATCGTCACAGAAGAAAGACATGTTGTAACCCATGGCAGCACTACCACAAACTATGGTATTTTCCCACCCATTGATCTTTCGTATGGTGAGGCACTCTGAGGTATTATTACGTCTCGTTATACCGTACTCAAATTGAGCATCACACGGTATAGGTATTGCTTGTAGATCAAAATGTACAAGTAAAGCGAAAAAGAAAATGATTCTACAAACAGACATAAGCTTAAGTCTAAAGCTAGGCATAAAAAGAGGAATAGTCTAAATATAGCTATCCGATAGCGGTATAACAAAATATCGTAGCAAATAATCTCACTATGATAAGCAGTTATCCAAAAACGACTATTTTTTTTTTGCAAAAAATCGACTACATCAATCTACATTTGTTGAAGATTGCATACAACAAAGTAATCTGGATAGAATCTTTACATCTTCTGATCTAGGCTCTTGCCTGTCTCGATGTGGTTAAAATCTGGAAGGTATCGGGTGAGGAGTTGGACGACGGCGGCCTTGTTGACATCGGCACTGTCCAGGAGAGAACGAAAGTCATGCATCGTAGCATTGACATCCGTGATAGATGGGATGGTACTACCCTTGACGACGCCTAGTGCCTCAAAGGTGTCCATGTCGACGGTATCCGTCTTGGTAAAGAATTCTTCGTAGGACTTCTCCCCACTTGTATCGGTAGCAAAGAAGTATACGGGATAGGTAGTATCGGTAGGTTGCCAAGCGGCAGCCTTAGTCTTGGCCTCTACCTCGCTAGCGCAGTACTCTGGCTCTAGGCCTATCTCCTGCAGGAAGAGCTCTGCGATCGTAGAGAAGGTCATCATCTGGTCTTCGCTCAGCTTAGGGAAGAAGATGTCACTACTCTGGCCTAGCAAACAAGCGAGCATGCATAGCTGACCGCTCTCCTCAGGACTGACGAAGTATCGTCGTACATCATTAGGGGCCGACAGTGGCTGGCGCTTCATCATCCGCTCTATAAATCCGGCTAGCAAGCTACCATTGCTAAAGGCTACATTGGCAAAGCGAGCGGTCGATATCTTCAGCTCTGTGCTGTAAGCAAGCAGAACTTGCTCCATCAGCTTCTTACTAGCTCCCATGACATTGACGGGGTTCGCTGCCTTGTCAGTAGATACGCTAAATAGGTGCTTTGGATTACTCGCAAGCGCTAGATCGATCAGTCGCTTGGTGTTGAAGACATTATTATTGATCATTGCCTCGATGGCGAGGTGGTCTTTCTCACTACGTACATGCTTATGCGCTGCAAAGCAGGCTACGATGTCAAAGTCTCTAGACCGAAACATCTTGGCAAAAACGTCCGACCCAAAGTCGAAGGGATAGGTGATATACTCGGCAGGTACATAGATATCTTGGCTTCGTAGATCGCGTGTCAACTCGGTAAGCCCATTCTCTGAGTAATCGACCACGATCAGACTGGCCGGCTCAAATGGTAGTATCGCCTTGACAAAGCTTGATCCTATCGTACCGGCTCCACCAATGACGAGGACGTTTTTACCCTTGATTTCTGCAGACAGCTTGTCTTTATTTGCCGCTATATCCTTGAGGAAGTAAGACACGGGACGCTGAGTTATGTGGGTTTTTATGAAATTGTTTATGTTGAAATTTAACATTATTTAGCTTTGGTAGGTTATTGACTTTTTTGAGTATCGCACAATTTCAGAGCTTTCTAAAAATTTTCGTCCAGCAAAAAATCTCTGACATGTAAATGCTTTATCCCTTCATAATTATCTTGTCGATCGTTGTCCATTGATAGAAGTAATTTAGGGTATTGATCTTTTATTTTTAACAATGGCTGATATTCTCTCTTTATGGTTTCGGGTAATTCCATCTTGTAAGCCACTTGAATATATATAACTTCATTTTTCTTTTTGGCCACAAAGTCTATCTCCGTTCTATCTAACTTGCCAATATAAACCCTGTAACCTCTTCTCGTTAATTCGTGATATACAATGGATTCGAGGATACCAGAAATTGCCTCTGTACGGTAGCCAAACAATGCATAGAGAAAAGCATGGTCTCCTGGAAAGTACTTTTCTTGTGTCTTCAGTATTTCTTTTCCCTTCACATCATACCGCTCTACTTTTTGCAGCAAAAAAGCACTCTCCAAAGCTTCAAGGTAGTTGTGTATGGTATTGATATCAACCTTGCGATATTGACTTTTGAAATATTGAGCAACTCGATTAGCAGAAAACGTATGTCCCATATTCTCGAAAGAGAATTTGACTACTCGCTCCAGTAACTCAATATCTCTTATTCCGTATCGTTGTATTGTGTCTCGCAGGATTGTAGAAGTGTAAATATCATATACAATTCTGTAAGCATCATCGTACTCATAATCAGCTATATGTAGCACTGGAAAACCTCCTAATTTAAGATATCTTTCAAAGTGGAAATTGAGATCTTGAGTATCTTTATGTGTGAAATTATAAAACTCTATTACCTCTCGAAAAGAAAGCGGTTTAATCAAAAAGCTGACATATCGCCCAGCTAAATATGTAGAAAGCTCGGAGGAAAGCAGATTAGAATTCGAACCAGTAATGTATATGTCTACCCTGAAGTCAACTAAACAAGAATTGATCGCTTTTTCCCAATCTTTAACTTCTTGAATCTCATCAAGAAAGAGATAATATTGACTATCACTTGAAACCTTTTCAGATAGATATGTATACAGCTGATCAGCGGTAAGCAGGTGTTGATTTCTTAAACTTTCAAAATTAATGTGGATCACTCTGTTGGTATCAACTCCTTGATCTAGAAGATACTCCTGTAGCAATTGCAGGATCGAAGATTTTCCACTGCGACGTAGACCTGTTATTACCTTGACTAATGGCTTATCGACATATGCAACAATATCTTCTACAATACTTAATCGAGCGAATGCCATACTACAATATTACAAGTATATATGGTCATGACCAAACAAAATTGTTATTTATGAATACTTAAATCGTGTGTAACCATAAAAACTTGAACTTTAATAGCTAGTAAACCGCCTTAATAACCCTGACCACCTCTGCCAACTGACTCTCCTCCAAATTCACACTACTTGGTATGCTTAGGCAATTAGCATGAATATCCCTGGCATTGTCTTTCTTATGCACATACTCGTTGTGAGTAAACATCGGCAGTTGATTCATAGGGTACCAAAAAGGTCGAGCTATGATCTTACTGGCCTTGAGAGCGGTAAGGACCTCTGCCTGTTTGCTACTGTGGAAGGTAAATAACCAACAATTAGCATCCACCTCGTCGGGGATGTGCTGAAAGCGGATATCTCCAACGCCTGCTAAATGTTGGCGGTAGTAGGCGTCAATGGCTTTTTTCTTCTTGATAAAGTCAGGTAATTGCTCCATCTGAGCGACACCGATAGCCGCTAAGACATTGACCAGCCTATAGTTAAAGCCTATCTCATCATGAAAGTAAGTCTCTGGATCAACCTTGCTCTGCGTGGATAAGTGTTTCGCTCTTTTGGCTTGGGTCTCATCGTTGGTTACTATAACGCCGCCGCCGCCTGTCGTGATAATTTTATTACCGTTAAACGAAAAGACATTCATCACCCCAAAAGATCCGGCCGACTGGCCCTTCCAGTAACTACCGAGTGCCTCCGAAGCATCCTCGATCACATGGAGACCATGGCGCCTAGCGATGTCCATTACACGGGGCATATCACACATATTGCCTAGCACGTGGACGGGCATTATGGCCTTGACCATGGGGCTATTATTAGCATCTAGCCACTCCTCGACGAGGTCGAGGTCCATCTGCCACGTATTTGGATCTACGTCGATAAAGACGGGTGTGGCATTGGTGTAAGCTACCGCATTGGCCGATGCAATAAAGGTAATATTGGGGACTAGGACGATGTCACCAGCCTCGATCCCGAGCATATGCATGGCGAGGTGAAGGCCTGATGTGCCGTTGACAGCAGCTACTCCATGGGCATTACCCGAGTAGGCCGCTACCATTTCCTCAAACTGAGTGACATATGCTCCGGCAGAGCTCACCCAGCCTGTTTCTATGCATTCGGTGACATACTTGAGTTCGTTACCCGCTAGATGCGGTATGGATAGTGGTATCATGTTTTTTACGTTGTTCGTTTTACGTTTGCCGTTTTACGTTGTTCGTTTTTCGTTTGCCGTCTTACGTTGTTCGTTTTACGTTTGCCGTTTTACGTTGTTCGTTTGCCGTTTTACGTTAGTCGTTTTTCGTTTGCCGTCTTTCGTTTTACGTTGTTCGTTTGCCGTCTTACGTTGTTCGTTTTACGTTGTTCGTTTTACGTTTACCATCTTACGTCGTTAGGTTTGCGGGGTGCAGGGCGAGGATAGTTAGTTCGTTTTATTCGTTATCCGTTTTACGTCTTACGTCTTTCGTTTTACGTTAGTCGTTTTTCGTTTGCCGTCTTACGTCGTTAGGTTTGCGGGGTGCAGGGCGAGGATAGTTAGTTCGTTTTATTCGTTATCCGTTTTACGTCTTACGTCTTTCGTTTTACGTCTTTCGTTTTTCGTTTTTCGTTAGTCGTTTTTCGTTTCTCATCTTTACGTTTCTACTCCTAGGTGATTGAGCTCGTCGAAATCCTTTCTACTCGTCTTTCCGTTTTACGTTTTACGTTGTTCGGTTTTCGGGGTGCGGTTTGCGGGGTGCGGTCATTCACAACTCTTCCTTCAAAATTCATCATTCTTCATTCGACAAATATCTTTAACGCTGTATGTCCCTTCATAAGTCCAAAATGCTTGTCTTCTGACCAAAGGTGAAAATCATTCTGTAGAGCCTGTTGAGCGATTACAAGATCTGGAATACCTACTCTATTAACGCCATTAGCCAAGTTGTCGGCTTGTAACTGAATTATCCCTGGCCAAAAAATATCAAGTGGTGCTATACTTACTGCTTTCAAAGCTTCAGCAGCCGAAAATTGATTCGCATGGTACAAATACGGTAGTAACTCTGCCAAAATAATATCATTTATAATAGCTTGATCTTCGTTTAGTAAAGATGTCAGCATGCCAAATCGCCCCCGCTGTAGATAGCCAATCCAAATATTGGTGTCGACTAAAATCATCTCGACCTTCCTCTTAAAGCATCTAAGTCTATGTCTAGATCAATCTTACCTCGATACTTTACAAGTTGCATTCGCTTGTGCCAACTGATAACCTTACGCAAGGCTTCTTCTATTGTATCTTTTTTGCTATCCGTCTTCAATATGGACTGTGCCTCCGCCAATAAATCATTGGAAATGTCTACCGTAGTTCTCATGTGTCAATTTATCCATAAAGATACATCAAAAACTATGCACACTCCTTCACTCGGCTATCCTCCGTTTGCGGTATAGCTATCAGTAAGAAGAAGGGCAAAAACATGTGGGTGACATTGTGGAAGAATAAAATCGGCGCCAGTGTAATTGCGATGCGCCAGCCCGCCCTGTTTGCCCTCCATGTAGACTTGACAAAGCCAAGTAGGCAGACTAGACCAATAAGGCCATAATTAAACCATGGCCCGATCAGCGAATTGTGAATGGTCACCTTATCACCAAATCGCTCCGGCTGCCCCTCAGCAGAACCATAGATCAAGTATCCGGGGTTACTAATAACCTTGTTGTAGCCTCGATCTTTGAGAAAAAAGTCTACCTCCAACATCCTTAAGTCTTGGTATCGCTCTGCGAAAGTCCGACCATAGTACTGGTCATTTAGGAGGTTATCTACAGTAAAAAACAGGGCAATAAGTAAGACAATCGATCCTCCTGCTATCGCCGCCCTCCGAGGTGACTGCGCAAACACCAAACCGCTCGACCAATATAAAACGACCCCTAGCATCGCTCCTCGCGACAAGGTCGTTATAGCTAGAAACGATAAGGCAATCATCAATGCCCAATGGTAAATACCTTTATCATCGGTAGAACTTAGCACATCAATCAAACACATGGTCATTAAGCACCAAAAGGCGAATTGATTGATCCTCGCTGGATAGCAGTAGTACTCGCCTAGGGCATAATCCCTGGCCAACCAAAACAACAAAAACATAAAGAGAGCGAAGCCTACCGCTTTGCGTAATATTTGTACTAAGCCGCTGCGGTCTGTCTTGAGGCAGTACCACAATGCGACGCTGCCCAACGTAATCACCACATATATTGGTGGATACTTAGTAGCATAAACGTAACCCGATATTGCATATATGATCGAAATTACCGAGGCGATCGCTGTATAGGCTCCTAACCACTTGACGAATGACGCCTCCTTGGGCACACCACATGTCCATGTGGCCATCGCTCCACTCAGGGCTAGCGGTATAGCATACAAGTAATACCCTAGCCCAAACTCCCAGGAGGCAGTAAATGGGTACAGCGCAATCGATGCCGCGAGCAGTAGAGTTACAAGCTTGGCTCTCACCTTCTCACTCATCTCTTTCTAGATCTTAATCACTTTATAAGTAGCCCATTGATCTGCATCATTCCGCACCTTCAAAACGTAAATACCTTTCGGAAAATCTATCAAATCAACAGGTTTTCTATAAAGTCCCTCTGATTGTAAATCCCCATCTAGACTATACAGCAGATAATATATACTACGTGAAGCTGTAGCATCAATCATGACCTCATCTCGTGTGGGATTAGGGTAGACCCGTGCTTGGAGTTGATACACCTGATTTGTTGACGCGAGTACGTCAAAACCATCACAGTTCTCATCGACACCATTATTTGGAATCTCTATTGCTGCTGGTGAGACCGTACTTAACGAATCATTACAATCATACAATAAACTATACCCATCATCATCAAGGTCTGTACGATCCCTGCAGCTGATATATTCATGTCTCAAGAGAGCCTCATTGTAGCTAGATAGGAAATCCAAACGATTGTGAGGATAGGTCATCGTATCCAGATCACTGAACACAAAGTGATTATCAATCACCGTGCTACTATAAGGCCTAACATCTGTCTGAAAAAAGAGATTATTCTTAATCAGTAAGTTCGGCGCCACAAGATCAATGGCGAGTAGAGTTGAGTCTCGTGCATTAAAGGTGTTGCCACAAATATTTATACTATCACTCAAACCGATATTGCTGACTAGGCACGGAGAAGTACCGCCACAGTCAAAAGAATTATTGAACAGTATTACGTCAGCACACTCATTAAGCTCAATACTTGTGTCAGTGAACGAATTGCCCACTATCTCTACTCCTGTATACCTCCCTTCTCCAATCGTATCTGTCAACAAAGATCCACAATTGCTAAATCTGTTGTCATACAGTCTTATGCCACTAATCGACTCAACGCCTTTACTGAGTTCCACAATAAACTCGTGATCCTCCACAATACAGTTTTCGACTGTAATGTCACGATCATCTCTGTAAGCAATGCCTAGAAAGCCTTGACGACCATGTCGAAAAGTTGAATTACTAACAACCAAATCTCTCACTCTTAGCGAAAAAGTAACCGCACCTTCATTGTGTGCAGATAAAGCGAGTGGTGCAAGACACGAATTGGTTACCTCCACGGAGTCTACAGTTACACCACCTATCTCACTAGGATTACTGACATGCACAAAACTCCCATAAAGGGAATCTGCTGTACAATTGGTGACTAAACTAGCTGTGCTTATAGTTATATTTTCGCCTGGACAATCAAAGAAGTGACATCCTCGTATCACGTGGCCTCTACCGTTACCTAGCCCAATATTACTATTAAGGCGCCAATCAAAATTAAATCCATTGTTACAAGCATTACCATCAATCGTAAGGTTCATAATGGTGATAGAATCAAATCCTCCACCAACTAAAAGTCCTGTGTGAGTAAAAACGACACTACCTGCTTTCCAAATAGTGCGGTCTTGCTCGTAGTCAGGTATAGAAGGCCTACTGATAAATAGACTATCCTCAGATATATTGCGAATACTAAATTGATAGTTTCTAGTACTGAGAGAATTATCGGACCAAGCAAGTCCACCTGTAACTGACGAAGTATCTGACAAAGCAACTAAATCTCCGACTCTAAAACCTTCTGTATTTTGTACTATTAATATCGAATCACCTAGATTCTCAGTTTTCAAAAAAGAATGGACTGCATCAGCTCTCTTAATTGTGGCGTGGTGACCATTTAGAACTCTATTGCTATAAATATTGATCTTTCTGTTGACTATGTACTCTTTATTAGATAGTAAGTGGATGGTATCTCCCGGCTGTGAATTGACCCATGCATTTTGCAATGGGCCTCGTTCAAACTCAGTGGTCTTATCCCACCATTCTGGTCTGACCTCATGTGCCCGTCTAACCCGTGCATAGTACCGACTAGAGGAATTGTTCTTAACGGTTATACCATAGTCTTGCCTACTGACCGTCGTATCGACGACGAAGATTCCGCCTGTCCTGATATCTAGCAAAGTAACTGTATCACACAAATTGGAGGCAAATCGCAAGTCTCTAATAGTTGCAACTTCTTGAATGCATTGACTAAAAACACATGTACAATTACTACAAATTAAAAGAATGGCAATTACTATTCTAACAAACTTCATCATTGTTGTATAATTCATGACTTAAAAGAGTCTCACCATCTAGCATGCACGAGACCATACCCCAGGCCAGACCTGCGCCAAATCCGCATAATAGGAGCCTAATAGGTACTTCTCTATCGGCTGACAGCTGATGCGTAATGGCCAGAGGTATAGAAGCACCACTGGTATTACCGTATTGGCTCAGCGATTTGATCACTTGATCTGGAGCAGATCCCAGCTTCTTACCTATGCGGTCGATCATAAGTTGATTAGCCTGATGGAGGACTAGGTAGTCGAAGTCTTGCACCTGCTTGTCAATACTGGCTAGAAAAGCGGTCAACAGCTTCGGCACCTTACGGATACCGAACATAAAGACCTCCATACCGTCCATCTTAAGGACTCCCTTATCAAGCTCTATGTGCTGAGCTCCACCGCCATCACTGCCTGTAGATATCGTCAACTCGCTAGAGTCATCAGGTACTAGCAGCGTCGCCGATGCCCCATCACCGAATAAGGGCCTGGTGCCGCTATCGTCGGGATCAACCAACTTACTTATTGTGTCTGCCAC
>CAYMFD010000129.1:0-9204 GCA_964389475.1 uncultured Saprospiraceae bacterium | reverse complement strand
AAAAACAGGCTACCAACTTTACGCCGATAGCCTGCTATGTATTTCGGTATTAATGCTTTGGTCTTAGCCAAAAACGTCTGTCCCGGCGAAGTGGAAACTGCCTTCGATAGCGGCATTGTCGTCACTATCAGAGCCATGTACAGCATTTTCGCCGATGCTAGTAGCATACTTAGCTCGGATGGTACCTGCAGCAGCCTCTGATGGATTGGTTGCGCCGATCAGCGTACGAAAATCCTCAACGGCATTGTCTTTTTCTAGGATAGCAGCAACGATAGGGCCACTAGACATAAAGTCTACGAGCTCACCATAGAAGGGTCTCTCCTTGTGTACTGCATAGAATTCTCCAGCTTTCTCAGCGCTGAGCTTGGTATACTTCATTGCGACGATCTTAAAGCCTGCGGCATTGATGTCATTGAGTATAGCGCCGATGTGTCCGTTACGTACAGCATCTGGCTTGATCATGGTAAATGTGCGATTTCCCGCCATAGTGTATAGTATTACTAGTTGTTATTGTAAGTGCTTGTGCCTCGGCTATGCTAAGGCGGTGCAAAAGTACTGCAATTATCTGCTACATACTATAGCACATGCTGGACATGTAAATGACACCGATCCTTAGCGCCTGAGTTGTGGCATCATCTCAAGCGATGACACAGGCTGCTGGTGTTCGAGTTCTAGGCCGTCTCTTTGCTAATTTCTGACCTAGACGACTGTTTAAGCATCGAGTTGCTAGCGATCTTTGTTCACCTTTTTTTGTGAAAAAGTTAAACATTGCGCATCGTATGATTGTCTCTTGTCATATCATTTTACATAATCATTAATCAAACATTGAAACACATATTATGATCAATTTCAGAATTGCCACACTAGCACTATTATTCTCAGGCTTGATGCTTACTAGCTGTGAGGATGAGACATCAACCGTCGTGGACGTTGTCGGAGATCGAGAGGACTTAAGCCTACTCGCAGAAGCTCTCGCTGCGGCAGACCTTGAGGGTACACTTAACCTAGACGGACCATATACGTTGTTCGCACCTACTGACGCTGCATTTCAGGCAGTACTTGATGCCAATAATCTGACATCAGTATCTGAGATCCCAGGTTTATCCAACATTCTACTCAACCATGTAGTAGGAGGTACTAACCTATCTACAGACTTAGCAACGGGTTACGTAGAGACTAGCGCTACAGCTCAAGGTGCTAATGTCAACATGTTTATCAATACGGATGGTGGTGTAACACTTAACGGTGGAGCGACTGTCACTGAGGCAGACATCGATGCTGAGAATGGCGTAGTACACGTAGTTAACCAAGTGATCACGTTACCTACTGTAGTTGATTTCGCAACGGCTGATCCTACATTCTCCACACTAGTAGCAGCGCTTACGAGAGAGTCAGACTTTACGTTTGTGTCGACTCTTAGTGGTGAGGGACCATTTACAGTATTCGCACCGACTAATGATGCCTTCGGAAATGTCTTAGCTGAGCTTAATCTTACTGCACTAGGAGATATCCCTACGGCTACACTAGCAAGCACACTAGCTACTCACGTCGTAGCAGGAGCTAATGTTAGGTCGTCTAGCCTTAGCGATCAGCAGCAAGTAGAGACTTTAGGTTCAGGTCTTACAGTGGTGATAGAGGGTGAGGAAGTTCGCCTTATAGATCCTAATGGTAGAGCATCTATTGTAGGTCCTGTCGATGTACAGGCTGCTAATGGTGTAATCCACGTACTGAACACTGTGCTACTTCCATAGGTAGTAAAGTCGACCGTAATACAGAAACCCCGAAGGGCTGTCGTGCTTGTTATGACAGCCCTTTTTTAGTCCAAAAGCAATACGTGATTACCTCCTTCTGATGCCCCTTACATGTCAAGCTGTGAAGTGTAAGGATATCCGCCAATGAGCTATCGCTATCCGCCATATCGACAATAATATCAGCCTTCTGATTGATAATGAGGAGGCACCTTTTATGAGAAGAAGATAAAAAAGGGCACTTTTGCGATTCTTACAGCCTGACCTACAAGGAATGACAGATATAGATCAAGTAAAATCCTTACTTGCTACGCCTAAGCAGATAGCAATAATTGCACATCGCAACCCCGATGGTGATGCGCTGGGTTCGTCATTGGGTTTACAGATTTTTTTAGAAAAACTAGGACACGTTGCCAAGGTCGTCATGCCCAGTGAGGCGCCTAGTACCTTTAAGTACTTGCCTCGTATAGATGAGATGACTGTCTTTGACCTCAAGTACGATGATGCCAGGGCGGTTATTGATCAGGCAGAGATCATATTTGCCCTCGACTTCAATGGCCTCGACAGGGTAGACAAGCTAGGCGAGAATATCAGTTTTAGCAAAGCCAAAAAAATACTAATCGATCACCACCTAGATCCAGAGCCATTTGATGACTATCGTTTTGTCGATACGGGGGCTAGCAGTACGGCAGAGTTAGTCTACCTCTTTATCGAAGAGCTCGGCGAAATCCGCAAGATGGATGTAGAAATCGGCACCTGCCTATTTACGGGCTTGATTACTGATACGGGCTCATTTAAATATGCAACCAGGCCACAGACCTATAACGTGGCGGCTCAGCTCAAGGAGATAGGCGTTGACGACTACGGTCTACAAGATCGCATCTTTAACAGCCTGAAAGAAAAGCATCTCCGCCTACTCGGACATTGTCTGGCTCATCGGATGACTATCATCGACGAGTATCGTACAGCTTATATATACCTCACGAAACAGGATTACGCCGACTTCAAGATATCGCGAGGTGATACGGAGGGTATCGTCAACCATATGCTGATGTTAAGTAATGTTGATATGGCGGCCTTTATCACAGAGCAGCCCTCGATCGTTAAGATCTCTCTGCGGTCCAAAGGTGATATCTCCGTACAAGAGATCGCCATGAAGCACTTTAAGGGCGGTGGACACAAGAATGCAAGTGGAGGTGCCATGTACAGCAAGCTCGAGCATGTAGTTAAAAAATTTGAAGATATCGTGCCGAAGTACATGCCCAAGGTCGTCGTCTGACGAACCTTACTGCCTTTTCAAGACTTAAACTAAGCTGTACATTTGCAGCTACTTTGATAAAAAAAGAACATCTAATAAGATACCAATATGCAAATCAAGAATCTAGTGTTAATCATCCTATCTCTATCTGTAATAGCCATGTACGGTTGTAAGCAAGATGGCCCGACTAAGAGCATGGTAGGTGGCTATGAGTACGTCATACATGAGAAAGGAGACGGTCCCAAGATCCAACCCGGTGATTATATATCCTTCACTATGAAGATCATGGACAACACGGGTAAGGTCTATCAGGATAATCATACCGAGCCACTGCCTACCTCACAGATCCCTGCAGAAGGTGATCCAGCAGCCACCCCCAATCCTTTCATAGATATGCTAGCTGAGGTCAGTGTAGGAGATAGCGTCGAATTGATGATGCCACGTGATAGCCTTAAGCAGTTGCCTCCAGGTACGGACGATCTCCAGGTCCTATCATATGTAGTACGTGTCGTCAAGGCGCAGGACGAGGCGTCGTATCAAGCAGAGGTCGCAGAACAGCAAGCAGCTGATGCAGCCAAGGCCGAGGTCATAATAGGTCGTACAGAAGAAGTAGCAGCTCTCGTAGCAAGTATCGGTGAGACCATAGATGATGGTAGTGCCAAGATCGCCAGTACCGATACTGGTCTTAAGTACATCATCCATGAGGAAGGTACTGGTGCCCAGCCCCAAGCAGGTGACATGGTGTCTGTCTTGTATTACGGTACCCTTGAGAATGGTGATGAGTTTGACAATGCTTTTAAGCGTGGTAAAGAGTTTACGTTTACCGTCGATCAGCGTCAGGTAATCGCAGGATGGGATGAGGGTCTCAAACTCCTCAAAGAAGGCGGTAAGGCCACTCTCATAGTACCACCTAGCCTAGGCTATGGTGATCGCGCAAACGGCGGTATCCCCGCTAACAGCACACTTAGATTCTACGTTGAGCTCGTAAAAGTCAACTAGTAAAGATAGATAGCCCGATAAGTATGACAGCAGAACAAATTAAAGATCTGCAGTCTAGGCTAGTGGCTATACGACGCTACCTAGATGTAGACGAGCGCCTACGCAAGATCGAGGAAGAAGAGCAACTCGCCATGGATCCCGATCTATGGTCTGACCAGGAGCGGGCAGAGCGGATCATGAAGTCCGTCAAGACCAATAAGAAGGTAGTTGCCAAGTTTACTCGCATCAAAGAACAGGTAGACGAGGTCGAAGTCATGGATGAGTTTTACCGTATGGGCGAGCTCACAGAGGAGGAAGTAAGCACCAAGTACCAGCAGGTACTAGCCATGCTCGAGGACATAGAGTTTCGTAATACCATGGATCAGCCTGAGGACTCGCTCAGCGCTACCCTTGAGATCAATGCTGGTGCAGGAGGTACAGAGGCATGCGACTGGGTAGAGATGCTTTACCGCATGTATCTACGATGGGCCGAGCGAAGTGATTACGCAGTCAGAGAACTCAGTCGTACAGACGGTGACGTAGCAGGTATCAAGTCTGTGCAGCTCGAGATAGATGGTGAGTATGCCTACGGCCTGCTCAAGTCAGAGAATGGTGTACATCGCCTAGTAAGGGTGAGCCCCTTTAATGCACAGGGCAAGCGTATGACCAGCTTCGCATCTGTATTCGTCCATCCTGTGATAGACGACACGATAGATATCGAAATCAATCCTGCTGACCTAGAGTGGGATACCTTCCGTGCGAGTGGTGCTGGTGGTCAGCATGTCAATAAGACAGAATCTGCCGTACGTGTACGTCACCTACCGTCTGGCCTAGTAGCGGAGTGCCAGCAAGAGCGATCACAGCATATGAACCGCGAGAAGGCGCTACAACTGCTTAGGTCACGACTATATGAGGCAGAGCTCGAAAAGCAACGTGCCGAAAAAGACACCATCGAGGCCCAGAAGATGAAGAACGAATGGGGCTCACAGATACGGTCGTATGTACTAGATGATCGTAGGGTCAAGGACCACCGTACCAATCACGAAAACCGCAACACAGACGCTGTACTCGACGGCGATCTAGATAGCTTCCTTAAGGCATTCTTGATGTGGGACCCCAGCCAAAAGTAGGGGCAAGCCCACCACATTCCGGAGAATCTCTATTAATTGTTCAATACCAACGAGTGCATGTTTGACATAATGCTCAGCGTATATTAAGCATTGGTAGGCGGGAGACTAGATGTCTAGGTCTAAAAATGACTCTCTACAGTCAGTCACCTGTCGCTGTACAGCGATAGATCAAGAGTCAACAAAATATGCGATTTTTCAAGCTAGCCAGTGTCCTTACTTATTTGAGGAGTTTTCAATCACTGATAAAACTTTGGTTTCACCTTCTATCTTAGAAAAATAGAAGCAATTTTGACGTGACTCTAGATCGGTCTTGACATTAGTCTGAATCATTGTTGTACTATAGATTTTCAACGTAAATCTGATCTCTGTGCTGTATTACAATGTCAAGAATCGCCTTAGAGCGACATGATTTTTGCCTTCTTTTGATCTGAGCAAAAGAAGGAGGCCAGTCGGGCCTATCCGTCATCGGTACAGATTCGAAACCTATGTTAGTATCTTCAGATGGACACTATAGTTTCGCTGAAACAAGTTGATAACCCAAATTATTTAATTGCGCCACAGCGTACCCCCACTCTTGTCTGCGGGGATTTGTTCACCAGTAATCGAAATATTATTGTGAACATAACAGCCTTCACAACCAATGACAAATAATCATATATGTATACATCTCTATCTGTCAAGCATTTGTGATTATTTTCCTTACTTTTGCATTGAAATTTGCAGATAGCAAAAAGCTCAACTTGCTTAAATGTGTCGATACGGATACCGCTGAAGAACGAGCTTAAGTCTCTCTGCGGTATTACGGGAGGGGTAGAAGGACTACCCTGAGAACAGCCACTACAGTGGTGCAAATCGACTTATGTCAAAATTTACAAATTTTGCCTTATCAGAGGCAACCCTTAAAGCTATTGGAGAAATGGGCTTTGAGGAAGCGACGCCGATTCAGGCGCAATCATTTCCACTTTTACTTGATACAGAAGCTACTGACTTTTTAGGCCTCGCACAGACGGGTACTGGTAAGACTGCTGCGTTTGGTCTACCGCTACTACAGCGGATCGATCCTAGCAACAAGGCTGTACAAGCAGTAATACTCGCTCCTACGAGAGAGCTATGTCAGCAGATCGCTAGTCAGCTCAAGCAGTTTAGCAAGTACATGCGTGATGTCGGTGTTGTAGCCGTCTTCGGTGGTGCACCTATCCAAGGGCAGATCAAAGAACTACGCCAGAACCCACAGATAGTCGTAGGTACACCAGGTAGGTTTACCGACTTCTTAAAGCGCAAGCGTATCAAGCTTGACGATATCAAGTACTTCGTCCTAGATGAGGCGGATGAAATGCTTAATATGGGCTTTAAGGAGGAGATCGATGAGATCTTAACGTACGCATCAGAGGTAGATCACAGGACGTGGTTATTCTCTGCGACCATGCCTAGAGAGGTGCGACGTATCACTAATCAGTACATGAGCGATCCTGCCGAGGTACAGATTATCAGCGAGCAAAAGACCAATGTCAATATATCTCACATGTACTCAGAGGTACGTAGAGATGACAAAGTTGCTGCCCTTAAGCGTATCATCGATGTGCATCCTGATATGTACGGCTTGATATTCTGTAACATGAGAGTTGATACGGTCGATATAGCCAAGGATCTCGTGAAGGACGGTTACGCAGTAGACTACCTCAATGGTGACCTATCTCAGGCGCAGCGTGATAATGTCATGGCCCGCTTTAAGCATAAGCAGATCAACCTACTCATCGCCACGGATGTAGCAGCGAGAGGTATCGATGTTAATGACCTTACACACGTTATCCACTATCGTCTACCTGATCAGCTAGAGAACTATACTCACCGAAGTGGACGTACAGCACGTGCCGGAAAGTCGGGTATCAGTCTGGCATTAGTGAGTGGACGTGATACACAGAAGATACGTAGACTCAATAAGCAGCTAGGTATAGAGATGGAGCCATACAGCATACCACTAGCCAGTGAGGTCGCTGAGATCAGAGTGCAGAAGTGGGTCGATCAGATAGCGAATATCAAAGGACAAGAGCTGGAGGTGTCAGATGAGACCAAAGCATACATCCAGGAGGAGCTGTCAGGTATGAGTAAGCTAGAACTCGTGCAACTACTGCTTAAGCGTGATCTAGGTAAGGCACAGAACCGTCGTGAGAAAGAAGACCTTAACTATAGTCGCGGCGATAGGAAACAGCGATCTAGCGAAAGAAGTCGTGGTGACCGTAGAGAACGTGGCGACAGACGAGACCGTGGTGACAGACGAGATCGAGGAGATCGTAGAGACCGTGGTGATCGCAGAGAGCGGAGCGAAAGTAGAGATCGAGGGGATAGCAGAGACCGCCGTGATAGACGAGATGATCGTTCGTCAGATCGACGCCGCAGCGAAGGCCGTCGTGGTAGAGGAGAGGATAGCCGCTCAGAACGTTTCGTTCGCCGAGAGGAGTCTGTACGGGAGCCTCGTCCGATGAGAGAGCGATCTAAAGAAGCCTACGCAAGTGCTGAGAATAAGTCAAGAGACACCGGACCTCAGACCAGCCTCAAGGATATCAAGACCAAAGCCGTCCAGGAAAACTTTCAACTCTTTACCCTAGATGTAGGTGTTGACGTTATATCCAATAAAGGCCACCTGCTCCGCCTCGTATGTGACAAGACAGGATTGTCTAAGCGTCACTTCGGCGATATGAGACTGGAGAATGACTCAGCAGTGATAAGCGTCAAGCATGCCGCAGCACACCAGTTTGCATTCAGCTTTAACGGTACCAAGGTCGAAGGTCAAAAGGTCACTATTAATAAACTAAAAGCAGGTAAAGGTCGCAAGCGTCCATAGTCTACATCATAACTTCTATTACAATAACACATACTGATATTATATGCAGTCAATAAGAAATATAGCAATCATTGCTCACGTCGATCATGGTAAGACGACCCTAGTAGACAAGATCATCCACGAATGTCAGGTCCTAGACCAGCGAAAGGAGACAGGCGAACTCATACTTGATAATAATGACCTAGAGCGAGAGCGAGGTATTACGATCTTGAGTAAGAACGTAGCCGCTTACTACAAGGACGTAAAGATCAATATCATCGACACGCCTGGTCACGCCGATTTCGGTGGTGAGGTGGAGCGAGTGCTTAAGATGGCCGATGGGGTACTACTACTCGTAGATGCATTTGAGGGCCCTATGCCTCAGACACGTTTTGTACTGGGTAAGGCGCTAGAGCTAGGCCTCAAGCCGATCGTAGTGGTCAACAAAGTAGATAAGGAAAACTGTACACCTGAGGAAGTACACGAGCAGGTGTTTGACCTGATGTTTAACCTAGATGCTACAGAGGAGCAACTAGACTTCCAGACGATGTATGGCAGTAGTAAGCATGGCTGGATGAGCGACGACTGGAGAAAGCAGACGGACAACATCCGCCCACTGCTCGACCTAGTTGTCAAGGAGATTCCTGAGGCGCCTTATGTTGCGGGTGGCGTGCAGCTACAGGTTACATCACTAGACTTCTCTGCATTTACAGGTCGCATAGCGATCGGTCGTCTACAGCGTGGAGACCTTAAGGCCAATACCGACTACCTGCTCATGCAGAAAGATGGTAAGAACAAGAAAGTACGTATCAAGGAGCTCTTCCTATTCGAAGGTCTAGGTAGAACTAAGGTCGACACAGTACGTGCTGGTGACCTATGTGCTATTACGGGTATCCAAGATTTTGATATCGGAGA
Source organism: uncultured Saprospiraceae bacterium (assembly GCA_964389475.1). Taxonomy (GTDB): domain Bacteria; phylum Bacteroidota; class Bacteroidia; order Chitinophagales; family Saprospiraceae; genus CAYMFD01. Next base: position 354 of record CAYMFD010000129.1, on the reverse strand, counting down.
TACGATCGCTGACATCGAGATACCAGAAGCACTACCACGTATCAAGGTAGATGAGCCGACTATGAGTATGCTCTTTACGATCAATACGAGTCCCTTCTTCGGTAAGGAAGGAAAGTTCGTTACTTCTCGTCACCTACGTGACCGTCTGTACAAAGAGACAGAGAAGAATCTAGCCCTACGTGTAGAGGATACGGATACTGAGGATAAGTTCAACGTATATGGTCGTGGTATCCTTCACTTGAGTGTACTCATCGAGACGATGCGTAGAGAAGGGTATGAGCTACAAGTGGGTAAGCCACAGGTAATCATCAAGGAGATCGATGGTATGAAGCACGAGCCATTTGAGACCCTCGT
>CAYMFD010000128.1:0-9321 GCA_964389475.1 uncultured Saprospiraceae bacterium | reverse complement strand
TTGGGGTAGTAGTTGTTATCAGTGGGGTCAAGCGTCTCGGTAACTGTGACATGCCCTACGACGACGAGTCGGTCATCATCGAGCTGATTGACATCTGCGAATGAGATGTCCATCCATCGCTCTGGAGCAGGCATCTCGTACTGCCTGATCCATCGTAGCTCACCGTCTGGGGATAGACGGAATAAAATGCCAATCTCAGGTACGGATCGATTGACTAGGCCGCTCCCTAAGATATCACCGTTATCGGCTAATGATAAGTTTGTTAAAGCAATAAGCGTATACCATTCGGTAGGAAAAAGAAAATCCCAGACCACCTCACCGTCGGGATTTATACATTCTAGGTTATTTTGCCCCACCTCACTGTATGCTACTGTAACCACTACATTTCCATTAGGCAGCGTCACGAGACAGTTGCCCCACTGCTCGCCCCAGCGGATCTCATCGACTCTATATAGCTCCCTCTGCTGGTAATGGCCATCGAAGGTCAGGAGCTGTCGGGAGACCCAAGATGTGTTGGGCCCTGACATCCACCAGTCAGGGATGAAGGTCGTATCTACGAGGGCAACGATACCGTTGTCGCCGTAGGGCTTGATCTCATGCATACTACCATTAGGAGAGGAGTATATATCTATTATGGTATCGATGCTAAGAGACTGCTTGTCCAAGTAATAAAGAGACATAGTATGAAAAGACCTGATCATACTGGTGTCATGAGCTCCTACGAATGACAATACGTATTGAGAATCTAGGACGGATATTCCTTTTGCAAATAGAGTCTGAGGTTGCTCAGGAACAATTACCCTTTCATTGATTATAGCTCCTGAATCAGAATCTCTCACGATGACCTTTATGATGCTGTTCGCTTCTTCACCAGCTACTACGACCCTTCTACCGTCGGTTGTCATATTGTCATCGATGGTAAATCCCGCATCACCTGGACTTAGATACAGGGTATCTAGGTCAGGTTGTAGAGACAGTAGGCCAGATACCCCCCTACTACCATCGAAGTAGTAGGTGTTAACGTATAGGCCACTTGGATCAACGTTACAGTCCCTTGCTTGGTCTGCTTTTCCATCAGCCAAGTCATAGATCTTGATTGTGTTATTCTGTCCTAAAGAGCTTGTGGATATAGAAAGTAACAACAAAAAAAATATAGCCTTTATCATATCTTAACGAACTTCGCAGTGTCATCACCGACCTGTAGTATGTACAAGCCGTTAGGTAGTTCAGTAACATCCACCGTCCTGTTAACAAGCTTTGACTCGAGTAGAGTTTTTCCCGTTACATCAAAGATGCGACATACTTCATTTGATCTAGCCCATTCTGCCTCCACACTGAGCAGATCTGAAACAGGATTTGGAAAGATCGCTAACTTCTCATTTTTCTGATTTAGAGAATCTTCAGATGATCGCTCTTCTAGTGATTCTCCCCATTGAGGTAGTAGACGAATACCTGTGGCCTGATAATACATGGCACTCGCTAGACCACTGAAAGTACTGCTGTCAGTCGCAATCGCTTCGATCGTGAGTAAGTCGCTAGTACTTAGAGAATCGCTAGTGTATTGCTGGATGCTGAGTGGGATCAAGGTCTCGAAGTCAATGCCATCGACACCAAACCCTCCCATATGTACAGTTAAGTAATTAGTCACTGTACTTAATACTCTTCGTCGTAGTAGAAGCTGCACAGCAAGAACTCTTATGGATGAGATATCTACTGTATCTGTATCGGTGACCCAGTCCTCCCCCTGGTCGCCTAAGCCTTTGCTATCGTAGTCCCACCATAGGATGCATCGCCAAATGCGAGCTATGCATATCTCTAGCTTCCTGATTTGGTAAGTTTTAACTACCTCATCCAGATTTTCATTGTTTTCTACCTCTGTCAGGTCAGCATAGAGCTGTGTAAGTATAGCCCAGTTCTCTTCTGAAGACTTAGCACAGTTACAGGTAGATGATGGCGGCTGGATATTACTACCGCTGCCACAGTCACTAGGTTCATCTTCTCCAACCTCGTCAAGAACATAGCCTTGCGGACTGCCCTGACCCGCCTCGAAGTTTGGATAGTACACCGACGCTGGATTGACATAGTGCTCGTCGAGTACATAGTAGTTGAAGCTCTGTGATAATCCAACATCGATAGATGGCACGCCGTCTATCTTGCTAAACTCATTACCAGAGGCTACACCAGGGTTGCGCCATTGATTGTCTGCGATACTTGACAAGTAGACGTGGATGTCTCGATAAGGATTATCACTGTAGCAATTGTACAGATAACGAGTCTCATCAGTGGTAAATACAGATATGGAGGGTGATGCTGCAACTGACGAGAGGCTATTATACTGAATCAAATTATCCTGGTCGCCTGTATTAACGACTGCTGTACCTACATCTCCATAGAAGACGTCATTGTTTTGCAGTCTGCATGTAGATAGCCCGTTTACTAACATAGATAGGTAGCAATCTTCGAAGTAGTTGTTTTGTATATCATGCCTTACCGAAGTCATCGCTCCATGTAGGTTGACAGCTTGATCGACATTAAGGAAGAAATTAGAACCTCCCGACTCCCCTATCGTAGAGGGGTCGATGCCAAATCCTGTGCCATCGATTACTACTCCTGCCGTACAGTCCGTATAGTTGCTACTTGTGATGGTGGCGTCACTGTTGTAGAGATGGGTAGCGATATTGGTGATGTCTTGAAAGCTACAATCGTCAATCAAAGCGCCATCTACGAAGTCAAGTGCTACTCCATCCGCACAGGCTGTAAAGGTCAGATCGCTTAGCTGAGGTGTCTCACTGTTAAAGAAGTTGACCCCCTCCTCGCAGGCGTCAAAAGCACCCGCTATCACTTCTACTCCCCGACTATTGTAGATTTCGACACCTACGGTACAATCGGAAACAACGGTATTGGTGATCTTATATCCATCTGCCCAAACTGAGGTAAAGCCTGTGCCGCATTGGTCGATAGTTATATCATTAAGTACAAGCTGACTAGGTGTGGGTGACACTCCTACTGTACTATAGTAGGAGACTGCCGTACCACAGTGAGTAAAGGTGGCTTGATTGATCTCGATATCAGGTAGCAGAGTCGAGTTAAACTCATGCAACAGATCCACCCCTACTTCGGCATACTCGACGATCGACTCGCCTGTGAGGGATAGCTCGCTGTTTTCGAAGATCTTTATGCCTTTCCAACTATCGACGCTAGCACAGTCCAGCTTAGTAAATACCCCTCCATTACTGACTAAATTGCCGCCCGATTGCACGATGATGCCCTTACCAGGTGCAAAGCGTAAGATGCCTCCTGGTGTAACTTGAAGGGTGGCACCAGATGGTACTATGACATCGGTGTCATAGTCAACAGGTGTATTTATGATAACTGTACCGCTTATGGTTGTGGGAGTGGTAGGTGTATATATTCTACTCACTAAATGGGGCAATTTAACCGTCGCGTTGTCATACATAACGGCTGCTTGCTCAGGGATGAAGTCAAGTAGAAAAGAGGCTGGCAAATAATCCATTATATTAGTAGGCAGCGGGTTGTATGTATGATTGTTCCAGTCAACATTTGAACAATCAAAGAGATTACTACCAGTACATGGGCATGTTTGCCTTGTCACTAGCTGACTAGAGGTATTAAAGTTTGAAGAAGGGTCAGCGGGAGTCTCGCAGATTCGATCTCCAGTGAGCTCGCATACTTTTTTTGTAGTATCGAATGGACTCGGAGCCATTCGTTGAGCTTGTCCAGCGGGTTCCCCAAAGCTTGGAAGGATACCGTTGCCCAAACAGCACTTTTGCTCCCTCCATGTAAACCCAGGGACATTCCCGCATGCTCCGCCCAGAAAATGAAATGTATGGCGAAGTCCGAATATGTGTCCCATTTCGTGCGATAAAATATTAGTGGTGATCGCAGGAATCTGTGTGCCTGGTGCATCACCTGCGACTGCTACCTTAGCGCTGACGCCAACACCCTCGGTAGCACCTCCCCCGTTATACCCGCTAGGTAGTAAATAGAGATCAATTGCATCTGAACTTTGTGACAATGTGGGATCAGAGAAGAACTGATTTGAACCTAGAAGAGCAAGACCATTATCATAGAGGTTTTGATCTTCTATGTACACAATACATGGATCTAGGATGAAGTCTATAGCAACGCCATTAGTAGAAAAGGTGGACTTAAGCAAATCAAAGCCTTCCGTAATCTCCTCAATAGTGATCCCTCCTTGCCCATTACCATCTCTTATGACATGAGCTCGAATTAAAAATTGTATGGATGTAGATGTCCCCTTGCTATGAAACCACTGCGCATCATAGCTGACCGTGGGATTAATGGAGTCAGGTGTAGCACATAGCTGTGCATTAACCTTGCTAGAGCACACTATACTTACACACATTAATAATGCTATTGTAAGTCCGTAAGTCCGTAAGCTGCCTCATGAGTTTTGTCGATTGGTTACACAGTAAATGTAGTTGCAAACGGTCGGACTTGCAACAACTAATCGTATATGTTGACCTGCTACGACAAATATTGTATCGATATCATTAGCTAAAGTAATTTACGCGTTCGCTCAGGTAGAAATAAGATCTTGAAATAGCCCTGCTAATCGTTTTGCCGATCAGTGGGTAGATGACGCTGTCTATAGCCTATCTATACCTTAGTCTTCGTCTCCCTCGTCGTTATCCTTGACATTGAGCTCAGTGCCGGAGGCTAACTTTTTACTTACTGCACTATAGGGTCCGGTGATGACCTTTGTCCCCTTATCTAGTCCTGACTTGATCAAGATATACTCATCGTCTTGTATCCCAGTAGTGACGACGACCTGCTGAGCGGTGTCGGCTGCTACGACGAATACCACCTCTTGGATATCTTCTTCGTCGTTTTCCTTGTCGTCTTTGTTGAGGTCTCGCACGGTGACCGCTTGGATCGGTACGGAGAGTACGTCTTTCTCCTCGGTCGTAAATATGTCCACGGATGCAGACATGCCTGGGCGGAAGGGGTAGCGCTGCCCCGTATCGTAGCTGGGCTTATCCATACGGACCTTAACGACAAAGTTGGTGACTTGATCACTATTGAGAGATACCTGCCCTACGCTAGAGATATTGCTTGCCGAGTTGGCGATCTCTGTTACCTTACCTGTGAAGGTCTTATCGAGATAGGCGTCAACCTCGATCTCTACGTGGTCTCCGAGTTCGACACTGAGGATGTCGTTTTCGCTGACCTCGACTTGTACCTCCATAGTATTGAGGTTGGCGATACGCATCATCTCTGTACCTGTCATCTGTATGGTGCCCACCACTCGCTCGCCCTGCTCTACGCTGAGGCTTGAGACGATACCATTGACCGGAGCTTTGATGGTGGTACGCTTGAGGTTGGTATTGAGTTCTTTAAAGTTGGCCTCGGCGACCTTGACACTGTAGGCCGCTGCTTCGGCACTTTTGGCAGAGGATCGGATAGATGCATTGGCAGCAGCCTTATTGGCGATCAGGCCATCGAGAGTTGCCTGCGACTGTTCGTAGTCTTGCTGTGATATTACTTTTTGGTCTCGTAGCTGTTCGTTGCGTTGATGTATGAGCCTAGCATTATCTAGCTGTGCCTCTATCTGCGCCAGTTGTGCCTCTGCGCTTGCGATATTGGCCTCGGACATAGCCTGCTGAGCTTTGGCATTATTGACATTGGCCTTGCCCCGCTCTACGGCACTGGCGAAGACCTCTGGGTCGATCCTCGCTAGTATCTGCCCCTGTGTCACGCTATCGCCTTCTTCGACGTAGAGTTCTACGATCTCGCCAGATACATCTGAGCTGATCTTTACCTCTGTCTCTGGGAAGATCTTGCCACTTGCAGACACCTTCTCTATGATGGTTCTCAGTGCGACTTCGTCTGTCTCTACCTTGAGACCGCTGTCACTGTTACGACCTTTGACAGCCGCTAGGGCGAGGAGGGCTATGAGTACAAGTATGGCGACGACATAGGGCCATTTTTTACGCTTTTTCTTAGCTGCGGTAGTCATAATGGGTAGATCTAGTTGAGAGTAAGTGGGTTGCCTAGGTAGAAGTCCAGTGTCTTGGTAGCAAATAGGTATTGGTACTTAGCGATTACCTCGTTAATCTGAGCATTTTCTAGTTGATTCTTACTCGTTACGTACTCGATAGGGTTGATGGCGCCGAGGTCGTATCGCACCGTAGCATTGTCAAAGGCTAGCATGGCAGCAGACAGGGACTTTTGGGTGGCTTCGTAGCGTCGTTTGGCAGCTCTTGCGTCGGCTAGGGATTGCTGTACCGTGATCTTGAGGTTGTCTTTGAGCTGGGTCAGCTGATTGTCTTGCAGCATGGTGGATACCTGTGCTTGCTCTACCTGTGCACGGCCTGTATACCTGTTGTAGATCGGCACACTGAGTTGTACGCCGAATCCATACGAAAGGTTTTCGTCCATCTGATTAAAGTAGGGGTTGTCCTCTAGTACAGGGATGTCTTGAGGGAAACCGACGGTGACAGGTACGTCATTGATCTGTAACTCTTGGTTGACCGTTACCTGCCTCGTATCTACTACCCGCTTACCGGCATCGATGAAGTTGGACTGTAGGTTGGCACCTGCGCCTAGACTAGGCATCATCGAGGCCTTGGCGATCTTCTCATTGATGCGGGCCGCCTGTACTCGTTTTTCACCAGCAGAGACGAAGGCCTGGGTCTGTACGGCTTGCTGGTAGAGTTCTTTGAATGTGACGGCATCTGGATCTAGGGTGATATTGATCTTATCAGGCGTGACTAGCGTCATCTCTACGTCTGGCTCCAGGCGGAGTAGCTGCTTGAGGTTGAGGCTGGTGATCATGACGGCATTTTCCCTATCGACGAGGGACTGCTCATTGAGGGCTATCTGTGCCTCGATGTCTAGGACTTCATTTTCTGGTCTAGCTCCAGCATCGACGAGCTTGGTGGTCTGTGACAGTTGCTCCTGAGATAGGATAAGCTGCTGCCTACTGATAGCTAGATTTTCTTCGGCGAATAGTACGTTGAGGTAGGCATTAGCGATCTGTAGGGCGATATCGGTCTTGGACTGGTCTAGGTCGAGTAGTGTGGCCGCTTGTAGGAGCTCCGCTCGCTTGATAGAGTTAGAGATACTACCACCGTTGTATAGGGTTACATTGGTACTCAACCCTACATTATTACTGAGGAATGATTGCTGCACGAAGTCATTGGTCGTAGGATCTACCGTCCTACCGAAGTTAAGTGCCGCACCGGTATTGGCATTGAGGTTGGGGTAGCGACTGTGCCTAGCCGCTGTGAGTGCTATTTGCTGATTGTTTACTTGTAGAGCCGCATTCTGTATCGTGATGTTGTGCTCGTAGGCGTGCTGTACGCATCGCTGTAGCGACCACTCTTGCTGGCTGTTGCCTAGCACGCAGCATATGCAGGCTAGTAGGGTATAAAGTAAGCGATTGGTCATAGTACGTGGCCTTGGTTAATAGTAGTGGTAACAATGATAATCAGATGCATCCATTCTTTCATATTTCTTTCTATCAAAGAACGTCCTTATCAGACCAATGTATGTATCAGCCATGGTGTCGTACATCATACAGCGTGATACACTTCCCAGCCTCTATCATCTCGGCCGCCTCTAGCCACACGGTAGATCGCTGGGGTAGTAGGCTTCGTAGTAGAGGTACTGCCCAGAGCCATCGATAATAGGGCTTACGCATGTGCATATGAGCTATGCTGCGTATCAGGGTCTTGGTGTCAGCAGCTTTTTGGTCTAGGGTAGTGGCCAGCTCCTCCTTGTCGGCAGCGTTGAGTGAGATGTCATCATAATCCTTGAGCTCTACCAGATAGACACCCCATGTGGGGTCTAGAATTAGGTAGTCCATTGACTTGAGGCTATACTTTCCAGAGGCTTGACGATAATAGGGATGTTCGTCCAACTTGACGACTTGCCAAGTGGATGGTATCTGTATTTCTTGGTCACCTTCACGGAGTACAGGCATCTAGCTTTAGTTGTAGACCCAAGTTACGGAAGCTTTTTTTGGAATTGATAAGTTGTCGCTTTGCAATACTTACAAGTGCTTCTTTGGTCCACAAGCGAAACTTAGGACCTCGATCAGGTATTCTTAGTGGTTGATCGAGCAGCGAGGTTTTGCTCTTTTAGTCTCGCTAGTGAACGTAGCGGACCTCAGCTGCGGACAAGCGCCGATCAAGTAGCCAGCATAGAAAGAAGGAGTCAACTCATGATGAGCAGGAACACATCAGCCCTCAGGTCCGTCTAGCACCTCTCGTGCGACGAGACTTGTGAAGCGAAACCTGGGACCTCGGTAAGATGCGCTTTTAAAAGTGGGCTCTAGCACTTGCCCTTTGACAGAAATCTCAACCTGCTCCCTATAGATTTGAGTGGGCAGGCCTAGCTTATACCATTTCTGCTACAGAATTTCACTTATTTTTTGCCTTATTCTTCATCATATTTCGCCAAAAAGCCTCGTGGTAGCTACGGCTACCACTACGTTTTTTGACTCATCTGATTTTGAATAAACTCAAAAACTAATGCGAAACCTTATAGTAGAAATGGTATTATTGGTTGGCAAGCCATTGTCAAGTGAGAGGGGGCTAATTGATAAGGGTCAAGGGCTCGGATTAGTCGAGCAGCGTGGTTTTGCTCTTTTAGTCTCGCTAGTGAACGTAGCGGACCTCAGCTGCGGACAAGCCTATGAACTACCTAGCAGCGAGATTTCGCTCTTGTAGTCTCGCTAGTGAACTTAGCTGGCCTTAGCTGCTGAGAATAGACAAACCGTCGCTTTGCGACACCATCAAGTCCTGCCCTTTTAAGTGTAGGATTTAGGCGTCGTACTGAGTCCATCGAAGTAAAGGGTCTTGACAGCCAGCTTTCGCTCTTAAAATCTCCCCACAAAAAAAGGGCTCAAAACCAATGTCTCGAACCCTTTCAAATATTTTAAACGATCACTCGCTTACTCTTCTTCTGACTTGCTGACGACTTTACCGCCATCTAGCTCATCTTGCCATGCCTTAAGCTCATCCCACTTACCATCAGCTGCCATTTGACTTTGCTGGGCCCAAGTACTAGGGTTGTGAGCGGCATATCTAGAGCCAGCTGCTGTAAGGATAGCCTGTAGCTGTTCCTGACTAGCTGCGCCTAGGTCAGCGAATGTGTTGATCCCTGCGTCGTTAAGTAGACCAGCGATCTTAGGACCGATACCTTCTACCTTAGTAAGGTTATCAGGCTTGACATCTGCTGCTGGAGCTGCCTTAGGCGCTGCTGCTGGAGCAGGAGCTGCTTTTTTGGCAACTTTAGGAGCTGCCTTAGCAACTACTGGCGCTTCTGTGCCTT
>CAYMFD010000127.1:0-9590 GCA_964389475.1 uncultured Saprospiraceae bacterium | reverse complement strand
AGTGTTAAACTAGAAAGAGGTCACCCCGCAACTGCGAAATGACCTCTTTATGGGTCAAAATCCACCACCTATACGAACACCTATCCAAGACCTCCTAGCACTGCTATCGATCGCATCTTGATCGGTACCATATAAGAGCATACTGGAAGAAGGCAGGACTATCACTAGTACTGCCTTTTTTGCTTTTAGTTGATTTTGCTGAAAAAAAATAAATCTCCAGAGGAGACATATTTCTGAAAAGCCGTCATACTGTCACAAAAAGAAGAAAGAAAACTTATAACTATCTATCTAATAAGTATTTATCTCTTAGTTGATGTGTGACAGCGATGTGACAACGATGTGACAGATATGTGACGGCAAATATTTTTTGTGACACTTCGAGAATTTGCGTCACATAGTTGTCACATCTGATTATCAGTTAGTTACGTTTTTAGAGGTAAGTATGTGACAGTAAGTGTCACAAGTTATAATGTTGTTTATCAGATAGTTAAGTTCAAAAAAACCTTCTTGTGACACAAAAGCGTGATTTGTGACGGCGAAAACATATCTCTTCTAGAGATGACGTTTTTTTCGCCCTACACACTAGTTTTCAGACTTGTGTTTAAGCCAGGTATTCACTGTTGCTTGTAAGTAATCCACTTGTTTTTTTTCCGACTCTGACAAAGATGCAGTGTATCGATACAATAATATATCATCATATAATTCCCTTGCATGACCCCAATCCATATTTGGATGGTTTACCAATGCTTGAAATCTGAAATTAAGTTCTTGAAAAGCAGATGTACTTTTTTTCTTTCTCTTCACCTCATCAGCAAAGTCCTTTCCTGCAGGACTGGCGATTAATTCCTTAATACTCCTCAACTCTGATTGGATAATTTGCATTGATATAGTCTGCTGTTCACTAGTGTCAAGATGTGGTACACTGGCTCCATTCTGAAGACCTAGTAGACTGATGATCGAGCTACTGTCCGTGCCATCCTGATATGCTTCTCTTGTTGTCATTAGCCATTTAGATAACTCTTCTTGTTTTTGCAGTACATCTCGATACTTTAGTTTTTTAGAATACTCAAGATATCTAATAGGACTAATGTCAAATATTTTGGGAGTCCCTTCCTCTTGTATAAGTACTACTGGTTTGTTAAATGCCTGTCGGATACCAAGTTCAAATAGCACATTTGGATTTCGTGTACTGAGGTCACATATAGCCATTGGTGCATCGATCAATTCTCTAAGAATCTCTAAGTGTATATGGCTAGAACTTGTTACATCATCTGCTCTAAATGCCTTGTAATTGGCAAGACCGCAGGCTGGTGCAATAAGGTCATCGTACACATGCTTAAAGTGTCCATCTTCATAACCATCCACATTACTGATAGGCATGATTGCGAAGCATTTCTCCTCATCTGGTTGTGATGTTGATGTTGTTTCTGTAGTATCACTCATAGTATTATAAGAGCAATGATCTTGCCACCGTCCTATCACCACCTTCACATCTCACTGATATTGCTGCTATGCAGCGACACAGCCTCCACGATCACATAGATTACGACGACCTAGTCGGTCAGCTCGCTGTGCACCCTAGTAAGACGTATCGCAGGAGAGATACGGACATACTCAATGAGATCATCCTCCATCATAGTGCGACGACTGCCGGCACGGCACAGTCATTCGCTCGCTATCAGACCAGATATACTAATCTGGAGCTACTCAATAACCGAAAGCTCCGCACACTATTCCCTGGTATAGGCTACCATTATGTGACTGACGAGTACGGCATCCACCGTACACAGCCACTAGAGGTACGTACCTGGCACACTAGCGGGCATAATACCTACACCGTAGGACTCTGCCATACAGGCAACTTTGACCTGAGACCTCCTACTGATGAGGAGTACGCGGACTACATACGTATGATCCTACTAGTCGACGCTGAGCTGGGCCGTCAGTTACCTATTAACTATCACAATCACTATAGCAGTTACAAGACCTGTCCCGGTAGCCTATTTGATCGAGAGTACTTCTACGATCACCTCAGAGAGGTCCGCAGGGTAGTGTGGTAGCGTCCTATCCTACGGCTAATTAGCAAGCGATACTTGTATCATAACCAAAACGCAACGCCTTATGAAGCGATTGACTTTTCTATTTTCTATGATGCTGACCCTCTGCTTTGTCACCCAGATCTCGGCAGCACCTCCTGATTGTGACAGATACCATATTACTGACGGTAAGCTACACATACCAGACCATGTACTGGCAGGTGCTGAGCTCCGTAGTGACATGATCAACACGATCGCTGTAGATCTACCAGATGTGACATCGCACAAGGCCTATCCAGTGATACAAGCGCAAGGGCCTGGTGATGTCATCGATGAGATCAAGGAGGCCGAGAGCTGGCAAGACCTAGTCAACCTACAGAGTGTGATCATGTCGACATTGATACTCTTGGGTGGATGGATATCGGCCTTTATACCCGGACTCAAGGAGATAGACAGCGGTGTATACCGAGTACTGACCTGGGCCATTATGGTCATAGCAGGATTTGCATTAATTGGAGGCGCTGAAGTATGGCAAGGTGCGATAGCCTACTTCTTTACCACCTCACTTTATGAGGTCGTGATCAAGTTATTCTTGCCATCGCCTAAACCTGATCCTACAGCCTAGGTATGATAACTCTAGTACTAGATAAGCATAGATACGAGCTACCTTCTCTCACAGCAGAGGAGGTAGCTTCTCACATTATACGTGCCGTATATCGTCGACGCTACCATAAGATGTACACCTATGGTCTGATGATGCAGAGTATGTCAGCCATACTGTACACATACTTACTACAGACGATACCGGTACCCATGCGTAGGTTTATGGATGAGGGTCATGTCGCTGAACTGCTAGAGTACACACCTAGTGTGAGTGATCTAGATATAGTTATACCTAAGTTCTGTGGTCTCTACGGACCGGACAGCGGGCTATCTACGTGCACGGTTCGTGATTTTTGCTTACTGAGAGACTACAGCCTACGTCTAGTCGACGACCCTGATGTGATCTATGATATCGCTGCCATAGTATGGAGACCTGCAACAGTACGATCACGCAGACGACGCAGAGGTCTGGCTCCTGATCATAAGGCAGATATAGCGTATCGCTCTAGGCGTATTCGCAAGATGGCTACTACATGGAGGCGGCGTATCACCCCCGACATAGACCTGCTACTATCCTTAGCTCAGCATTATGCTATCAGAGTACAGCATCTAGTCAATGGCTATGCGCCTATGATGTTTGACAGTGAGGGCAAGTCTGCACCTGGCAAGGTAGATCTGGGCTGGCATGGTATAGTGCTGTCTGTCGCTGATGGCGGAGCCCATGGTACCGTTGATCAGGTATATCAGCTACCTATCACGACACTTATCGAGTACCTGATCAAAAAGCGTAACGATCATATCCAGACGAAAGCCGACATCGAATCTCAAAAAACAAAGTAACACCTCATGCGTACTGCCATCGATATACTAGCATACATAGAGCGGATAGCTGGTGCTCATCGTCTCATTAAGTCTTATCATGAGGAGGACTGGTCAGAGCTATACGATAGCGAACGTCCCAGTGTGGACTATCCTGCGTTATATGCAGAGACACCAGAGTTCAGCATACAGGGAGATAACGATGCATCCAGACCTACCTTCAGAGGCAGCTTGATTATTATCACTGCGTCTAATCCTCGCGAGTTGGCAACTATCCGCCAGGCGAAGGCTATCACGGAGCAAATAGCCCGATCCATAGTACAGCGTATACTCAAGGATACCAAAGCCTTACGCATCAGCAAGCGTACATTTAGAGTAGTACCCGTCATGAGCCTGAGCCACGATGGATCTAGAGGCTGGAGGATCAACTATGAGTTACAGCTAACTTCTTTAGGTACTCTTGACGACTTCTTTCCTTCGGATTATGATGCCACAGCCCATCTGTCATTCACATGGTTGCGTAATGCCGATGGTGATATCGAGTATAATGTCGAGGAGAGACCGAGCAGCGGTGATATAACTGTGACAGCTAGACACGATGGAGGAGTCGCTGGAGAGGTACAGTCACCTATCACACCTACGGGTGATCACTTAGTCGTGCAGATGGAGACATCTTATGGAGGCCATCAGTATAGTGCCTCAGCCTATATCCAGCCTACCGATAGGGTCGGCCGTTCCGTCCCATATCTCTATGATCCCTATAATCTGTAATACATGCTATCGATTACTGTATCACCGGACCCTATAGTCTTTCACAATGATCTCATCTACTTTGAGCTCACGACTGATATGATTACTAATGGTGTCCCTAGCGAGGATAATCTATCGTGCTACGTAGAGGTTCTCTTTAAATTGAAGAATGGTACCGAACGGGTCTTAACTAAATTGACTGTGCCTTTCACCTCTGATGGTGTAGCTAGCCTATCATTACAGGGGATACTGCCAGTTTATCCCACGCCTATATCAGCGGATAGCTTACAGAATGGAACACCAGGTATTGCCGAGAACCATGCAGGTATCTATCGCATACGTGCCGCTGAGCAGTGGGGATATCCCGCTGTAGCTAATCTGGATAATCAAGTGAGCAGTTTATCTAATCGTGTTGTGTATGGTCAGAGTCGATTCGGCTATGGTTTTGGCCCGGTCGCATCGAGCTTCATGTTACATAGTTACTACAGTGATAACAATCTGTCCTTCACTCGACAGATCAGAGCTGATCAGCCCGAGTATCTATACGTGTATGCCTACACCATCTTCGATGTCACGCCTACGGTGACATTGTACTATACAGATGATAGTCAGGTCACGGAAACGGCTACAGCGATTACAATGGCTGTACATCAGGTCAATTATATACCAGTAGCTCTTGCAGATCTCAATGTGACGGTTGATGCTAGTAAGGAATTATCATTTTACATACTAAGGTTAGCTGGATTGCCAGCATCATCTAATAAGCTCGTGTTTTATCAGCTAGATGATCATTGCTCTGATTACGACCACTACTTATTATATGACAATGGGATAGGAGGGTGCGAGGTCCTCCGCTGTAGTGGTAAGAAGGACTACAGCATGCAAGCGACCAAGACTAGTCTGCGAGTTACTCGGTGGGCCAACAATGACTATCAGCAAGGTCTCATCAGACAATCCAGTGCAGAGGGGCAGCAGACCATCACTGTCAACACTGGATACTACAGTAGAGAGTACTGCGACCACTTGAGCCAACTACTGTTAGCTCGTGCCTGGCACATAGATAGGACTCGTAATATATGTTATGCGATTATGATCGAGGATACCGAGATACTTACATCCAGCGAAGAGGATGATCTGCATAGCATCGAGATCACGTATAGGCTATCCTGGGAGAGATCAAGTATGTCGACATGGCAACCATCCATACAAGCTAGCGTCTAATGGCATTCGGCATACGCATAGGATCAGAGTTTCTCCACGTGAGCCCAGATGCCACACTACAACTGGAGATCAATCACGATATATGGGCTCCAGCGGATCCGGTAGATATCATCGGTACATTCACCATACCGATCACTGTTTCGCTGGATCCTCATAATAATCGATTGTTAAAGTATCCGTCACGTCTCGATAGCGGATATACGCTACTAGCCGATGAGGAGGTATGGCTATACATAGGAGAGGGAGCAGGAGCAGGACTGCCATATCGCCGAGGAGAGCTCTACGTTCGTGGTGCTGGTAGAGACAGTGCCAAGATAATGCTGACGATAGGTACTAGTCTCAATCTCAAAAGCACTAAGTTCACAGACCTAGACCTACCTGTCATAGATACCGGATTTCTAGGTAAGTCGATCCAGGCCCATGCCAAAGACACGGCAGTATCACCAGCCCAGTGGAATCACATCTTCTTCCCAGTCCTCAACAGGTCATTCATAGGACAGAAAAATGTGTCAGCCATAGAGTCGATGCAGAACTACTACAAGGATGGCGCATTTGGCGAAGATGACTACGATCTTAATCTTATAGTCACTCCATTTCTCAAAGTCCAGTATCTTCTGCAGGTCATTGCTGACCACCTAGGCGTATCGCTTAATGATCAACTCATAGCTGGCACAGACCTTGAGAATCTATGTGTATACAATAACTATAATGCCTATGAGGTTATCGAGCCTGAGACAGACGGTGTAGCACCAGTCATAGGCTGGCCAGATGAGATAGCATACAGCAATCATGTACCATCAGGCACGCTTTCAGACTTCCTCAAGATTATAGCCAAGCAGTTCTTTTGTTCGGTGACGATTACTAACGATGAGTTGATCATACGACCACTCATCGACAGTGTGGTACTACCACCATCTGCAGACTGGACGACTAAGTCTAGTCACAGTTATAATAAGTCGCAACTAGAGAGTGTACCCAAGTACTACTACTACCTGACGGACTTTACAGAAGAGACCATACCCGTCAATGCTATCTATGATCCCGCGGTGGGTCTCTACTATAGTGAGATCACAAGACAGCGACCATCTGGACCGAACAGTACTGTCACCATAACTATACGCAACTATCACCGTAACTATGAGCATCTAGTTGCTGATGGTATTAGTGATGCAGCACCTATGGCTGCTAGACCTATCAATATGCTACCGATGTTTGTAGATGGTAGGCAGCCTACACCAGAGATAAGTATAGGTGGTACCGGCACATTTGTTTACCAAGATGCACTTGGAGATCTTACATATACCACAGCGGAGAACCAGATTAACGATGTCATTCTCATGATATATAGAGGTATTTACACGATCGATGGATTCTCTTATCCTTTCGCTAGTAATAATGCCTGGGACCCTACGACCGACAGTATCAATAGTGCATGGCATAGCCTCCTTATAGATGGTGACGAGGGTATCGGATCTCGCTTCGGTGCACCCGTTGTCGACATGCTTAAAGATCAGATGCAAGTCGAGAGAGACGTCAAGTTATCTATAACAGATATCCTTAATATAAAGCCTACAGACAAGGTCCGCATCGAGAATCTTCACTATTTTGTATCGCGAATACGACTACAGATTACGCTGTCAGACATATCTGTCGCGACCTGTACACTACTTCGTGTTAACGTGTAAATCCTACTGCCTATGTCTGCCATCATTATCGAGCTCCCAGTACATCCTCTGAGCCGCAAAATTATGTTATCCTCACACCAGGTTATCGGTGATAATACTATCCGCTGTGTAGGTCATGATCTGTTACATGATCAGCTATCTCATAGATGGGTTAATACGTCTCGAGCCGTAAAGACTCAGATGCAATTGACGACAACTATCAGGATCCAGATTAGTAGTCGACTTCATAGTATCATAGATGGTGATCTGCATCATGTAGGTCTACATTTATACTATACTCACCGTGAGATCATGCATAACTTCATCTGGTCAGCTCAGCTATGTGGATGTAGCGTGATGATCGCTCTCAGCAGATGGTACGACCTACATGACATAGACGAAGAGGACTATAGTAAAGACACTGCATATCGCAAATGGCTAGTCTTTAGTAAGAAAAAGAAGAAAGAGCAAGGTAAAAGCTGGATAAAGTCGAACCGAAAAGTAGACGCCGCTTACAGTATGCACCGTGTCTATCTTGATCACAACTTCGAGCAGCGAGTAGCCATGTGTCTAGGTGACATCATTGGCGACCTCAGTACCCGGCACGGAGGCCCCAGCAAGCATATGATCGAGTCCTTTGTGCTGTACTGCTATTACACATACATTGGTCACACTATGACTAGGCTATCAGATGTATACTCTATGGCTACATCGACGGTCAGTCTTCGTATCAACACTTTTCGTGATCAGATCAGGACTACAGATATATCATCGGCCCTAGATCGTCATTTTGCTTAACACTATTATCCTATGGCTGAGTTAGTACTACCTACGATTACAGATTGCTTACATAGCACTGCTGGTGTGAGGAGATTGCGCATCACATCTCTGGATAGCTATAATAATATAGGACAGGTAGTGCCAGGCTCGCCTATTTATGATATTGCATTCGTGCAGGATACAGGTCGTGTACGTGAGATAGATGTAGACGATCGCGCAGGCATGGCTGTAGATCAGACGTGTAGGGTATACGTGCCACGTCGTAGATCCGCACTAGAGCAGATGCGTCGAGAGCTACGAGATCGTCGAGTAGTAGTAGAGGCTACTGATCAGCATGGACAGCTTGTAGTATTTCCTTCAGCTAAGGTGATGATGGCATATGACTCAGGCGAGCAGCTAGGTCAGAGATCAGGTTATACGATAGATATCTCCGGCAAGCGAGTCGCTAATCGTATCAACAGATTCTCGCTACCCGTCACGGGTGGTGATGCGGATGGTGACCAGTCAGGTACTTCGGGTGACGGTGGCGACCCAGATCCAGGCGGTGGAGGTAACACTTCTTCTAGTAATGACTGCTGTATCACCGTACAGACCACCATGCTATCGGCCCCACCACAACTCATGAATAATGCGGCCAACCTACGCAATAAGCTATACCGCGTACAGGATGGCTCGGTCTGGATCATCGACCACGTAGGCAATGCCATGAAGATCTCCAATGCCAAGGCCACTGAGCAACTCGACGGCCCTAGCACAGGATCGCAGAGTATCTACACCCTAGATTATCCTATCTCACACACCCCAGATGACCATACGGCGATGATAGTCGTCCGCTCTGGTGTGGTGCAGACCTACGTTGCAACGGGTACCGCCTTCTCAGGATTTAATCAGTACAAGCTAAACAACGGTGACATTGAGCTGAGCCTCGGCCTCAGCAATGGCGAGTCTGCTCTAGTCCACTACATCTAGTCCTACCAGACTAGTCTAGGTGCCGTCATCTTGCGGGTATTATTCATATACTATACCCATAACTCATGCGGCACCTACTAATATCAGCACTGATTCTAGTCAGCCTTACAGCTACTGCACAGCAAGGCACGAATCTCCGCTCATTACAGCGATCAGACACCCATGGACAGACGGTCGCCACCGTAGATACGGTGATTTTCGGGACGGACACGACGTATGCGTTAAAGTTCGTGGAGACTGATCAAGGAGGCATCGACTCGATAGCCATTATATGCAACTACATAGTCTACTGGTATGCAGATGACGACCGCAATACTGTCAGCGTATCCCCATCAGCGCCTGACGGATCATGCTTTTTTAATGGCAGTATCACAGCGGGCGGTGGTCATCCGCTTAATGATAAGATGTATGATCTAGGAGCTACATACTTTGGTGACACGTCTGCACTATTGCAGTGGACTACATACGAGTTTAATCAATTCTTTCCAAGTGTTCAGGGTTTCCCATTTGACCCCAATCATCTTAATGAGCGGGATACTTTGTACCTATCCGATGGTACGCTAGTAGTTAATAAGGATACGCTGCCAGACATAGCAGGTCCACAGGGACCAGCGGGTCCGCCCGGTGCAGATGGTGCTCAGGGGCCAGCTGGTCCAGCTAACTGGGACTCGATCCCTAATGTGCCAGCCTCATTGTATGCAGATACAATACCTGATAATGAGGGTAAGCTATACGTCACAACGGTAGC
>CAYMFD010000126.1:0-9932 GCA_964389475.1 uncultured Saprospiraceae bacterium | reverse complement strand
GCTGTAACGACTACCTCATTAAGCACTGCACCTTCTGCCAATGTTATCATATACTCTGACTGGCCCGCGACCAATGGAATCATCTGATCGGTGAATCCTGTATAAGTCACCTCGAGCATCTCTGCATCCTCAGGTACACTGAGGGAAAAGCTACCGTCAATGTCCGTAATGGTACCTACAGTGGTACCTTTCACCAATACGTTGGCCCCGATGAGTGCAAGGCCTCCTTGGTCTTTTATAACTCCTGTCACAGTCCGTTGTGCCACCACGATGGACAACGATGCGAACAAGAGAAAAAGCAATAGTGAGAGTTTTTTCATCTTCTCTGGTTTAGTTAGATAATGTAGTTAATGTTTTCAAAAAATAAACTGCGGGTACAATCTCCCGCAACACAAATAATGTGCTATTTGGCCTAACGACCAAATAATTCTTCACAATAACTTAACAGAAAAGCAACATTAATCGCTGCCTACCCTTGAAAAAATAATCCCTAAAATTAACTAAATGCCTGATATACAGAATAATACACTTGTATAAAAAGCCCTGTTATCAAAGTGCTAAATCAATCTGTCTTAAATACATCTGAATAGCATTGTGTACACCGTAGTATAGGGCATCGATCACGAGTGCATGGCCTATACTGACCTCGGCCAAGTGCGGCATATGGGCTACGAAAAACTGCAGATTGTGTAGATTGAGGTCATGCCCGGCATTAATACCTAGACCTAGGCCGTGGGCTACCTTGCTAGCCTCGGTAAAAGCTGCTATGGCTGCAAGAGGGTCACTCTCATAATCCTTAGCGAATGGCCCCGTATAAAACTCAATACGATCGGTACCGATCTTAGCAGCCGCCTCTAGACGTGCCACGATAGGGTCTATGAAAAGCGAAGTCCTAATACCCGCCTCCTGGAATGTCTGGACCACATCAACTAAGCGATCGTAGTCACCGATAGTATCCCAGCCCGCATCACTGGTCAAGGCGTCTGGGGCATCAGGCACGAGGGTTACCTGGTGCGGTCGTACTCGCAGTACGTGGTCGACAAATGTATCAGTAGGATTGCCCTCTATGTTAAACTCCGTCTTGACCACCTCCTTAAGCGGCGCTAGGTCGCTATATCTTATATGGCGTTCGTCAGGTCTAGGGTGTACTGTGATACCCTGTGCCCCGAATGACTCGCAGTCTCGAGCAAAGGTGACTAGGTCTGGCTTGCCCTCCCCCCTTGCATTACGGATGAGGGCTACTTTATTGATATTGACACTTAATCTTACCATAAGGACTTGTTATCTAGAAAACTGGCTCCAAAGATAAGTGCCTCGACATTACGGACGGACGACTTACCTCTATGGAGACAATAATCACTAAACTTGCAGGATGAGGATAGACATCATCACTGCCGTGCCCGCTCTACTGGATAGCCCGCTGTCACATAGCATCATGCAACGTGCTCAGCAAAAACAACTGCTAGAGATCAATGTGGTAGATCTACGCCAGTATGGTCATGGTAAGCATAAGCAGATCGACGACTATCAGTATGGTGGCGGTGCTGGTATGGTGATGATGATCGAGCCGCTGGTACAATGCCTCGACGACATCGACCCAGATGGTAAAAGAGACCACCTCATCTACATGACGCCAGACGGTGTTACCCTCACACAGCGTACATGCAACCACCTATCTACGCTATCACATCTAGTGATCGTATGCGGTCACTACAAAGGTGTGGATGAGCGATTTAGAGAGAAATATGTGACGCTAGAAATGTCCGTAGGCGACTACGTGCTGTCTGGTGGAGAACTACCAGCAGCGATACTCGTCGACTCGATAGGTCGCTTGATACCTGGCGTGCTTAATGATGGGTCGTCAGCACTAACAGACTCGCACCAAGATGGGCTACTCGCTCCGCCTGTATATACGAGACCAGCCACCTATGATGGCATGACGGTACCCGACATCTTACTATCTGGCAATGACAAGGCTATCAATGAGTGGCGTGAGGATCAGGCGGTCGCTCGCACAGAGGCTAGGCGACCAGATATGCTTAAGGATTAGATACCCGCTCTCCCTTGACGGGGCTGTGGTTCTCGACGGTAGTGCCATTAACCTCCAATGCGGCAAAGACCATCTTAAGGCCCTCGCTATTCGTCATATCTAGTCCTTTCTGTGCATGCATGTGGATATGTGCCTCGCTACTATTACCGCTATTACCGCACTGACCTAGGAGGTCGCCCGCTACTACCTTATCTCCTTTGCTTACCGCTACACTACCCTCTCTCAGGTGGGCAATCAGCACATAGGCGTCATTGCCCACGTCTAGCAAGACGCTATTACCGGGTACGAACATAGGGTTCATCTCTCCTGGCACATTATCAGGTATGCCGTCTACTGCAAAAACGACCTTACCAGCTGCGGGTGCAACTACTTTCTTACCAAAGGCGTAGTAGTCGGAATTGAGCTTACCGTCTGCCTGATGTGACTTACCATCTCCATCTACAACGACTAGGTCTAGGGCAGCACGCTGAGTCTTACTGTCGATGTGATAGTTCTGCTCCTTGGTATCTCCACCCCAGAATACATACCACTCTCCCTCACTAGGCCACTCAAAGGCCATAGGTGCCACCAAATCCTCCACTGGAGTTGTGGCAACATAGGGACGCAGGGCAATACCGTTGATCTTACGGTCTGCATTAAGACTGAGGTCTATAAACAAATCACCCTCAGCGAATACGCCGTGGTATCGGTGAAAAGGCCCCTCCATACCTAACGCAGAGACGGCCTCCAGCTCTCCAAAACTATCGAAGGTATTGGAGAAGAAGGTCTTACTAGATGCAGCTGATAGGGCCTGCTGCATATCTGTCGCATATGAAGTGTATATCTCGCCATAGGCCTGCGCATTGTACTGTACCTTAAACGACTCTATAGCGGTGGCGTAGTCCTGCTCCGTCTGTCCTGCGATACTAGATGTGACAAGTGTCATAGCAAGTAGTATGGTTATTCTCATAGTGGTTTTAGCTAGTTTACTATTGTACTACGTTTTTATGGGGGTTAAAAGTTTAGTCGTTGATGGGATTATAACCCTCATCCATGTTGTAAAGCATAAAGGCGAGGTAGTCTGCATTCTCGTCAATCTGCATACTGGTAGGCTTACCTGCACCATGACCAGCGCTGGTCTCGACTCGTATAAGGACGGGATTGGGTCCTTGATGCTTTCGCTGTAGCTCTGAGATAAACTTAAAGGAGTGAGCCGGTACTACCCTATCGTCATGATCAGCTGTGGCCACCATCGTGGCAGGATATGCTACCTCCTCGACGTTGTGTAGTGGACTGTACTCCATGAGGTACTTAAAGGCCTCTGGATCATCACTACGTCCGTAGTCTGCTGCCCATGCCCAGCCTATCGTAAACTCATGATAGCGCAGCATATCTAGGACGCCTACGTGTGGAAATGCGACGGCGAATAAGTCAGGACGCTGTGTCATCGTAGCACCTACAAGTAGACCACCATTGGACCGGCCTTCGATGGCCAGTTTGGCTGGTGTGGTATATCCCTGATCGATGAGGTACTCTGCTGCAGCGATGAAGTCGTCGAAGACATTCTGCTTTCGCTCCTTGGTACCGGCCTGGTGCCAGTCCTTACCGAACTCTCCACCACCACGGATATTAGCGACTACGTACATGCCACCATTTTCTAGCAGAGGTATGCGCTTGAGGCTAAACGAAGGCGTAATGGGAATATCGAAGCCACCATAGCCGTACAGCAATGTGGGCCGTACGCCATCCATCTCTAGTCCCTTCTTACGGGTGATAAACATCGGCACCTTAGTACCATCCTTACTGGTATACCACTCCTGCACGGTCTCGTAAGCATCGCTGTCAAAGTCTACGTCGGGCTTGCGAAAGACCTCGCTGCTAAGTGTCTTGACATCCAACTGGTAGATCGTCGATGGTCTTGTAAAGCTCGTAAAACTGTAAAAGCCAATGTCCTGCTCCTTCTTACCACTGACACCGCCAGTGCTACCGATGCCAGGCAGATCTAGATTCTGGATAAACTTACCATCCATGTCAAACACCTTGACAAGGCTACTCGCATCGTGCATATAGGTAGCGAATATCTTACCACCGACCATAGAGACCCCTCGTAGCGGGTCGTCCGACTCGGGTATGAAGTCCTGCCAGTTGCTAGCGGCAGGGTTGTCAAGATCTACACTTACCACTCTATTCTTAGGTGCTCCCACATTAGTCTGTAGCAAGAGTTTACTACCATCATTATCTACTACGCTGTAGTCGTGATCGAAGTCTGTGACGAGGTCTACTCTTTTGCCCGTCTTGCTGTCGATGATGCTTAGGGCATTACCGCTGGTGCTCTCGCTCTTGCTCAGTATGACGAATCGCTCATCCTCGGTCGTGCCAGCGTACACATTACGCTGAGGGTAGTCATTGTCGACGTATATCAGCTTATCCTCTGACTGCTCTGTACCTAGTTTATGGAAGTATACGGCGTGGTATTCATTAGCAGCAGATAGTTCGTCTCCTTCCTTGGGCTCTGGGTAGCGACTGTAGTAAAATCCATCTCCTTGCCATGACAATCCGCTAAACTTAGCCCACTCGATCTTGTCATCTAGGAGGTCACCAGTCGACATATCCTTCACATAGCCCGTACGCCAGTCTGATCCGCCCTCACTCACGAAGTAGGCCAGGTAGTTACCTTCTTTATTGAAAGACATCCCGCCCAGTGAGGCCGTACCGTCATCGCTAAACTTATTGGGGTCAAGTACGACCACGCCTTCGTCCGTCGGTGAGTCCGCAGCATATAAGACGTATTGATTCTGCAGACCATCATTTTTAAAATAGTAGTACTTATCGCCTTCTTTAAATGGGCTACCATACTTCTCATAGTTCCACACCTGCTCTAGGCGGTCTCTTATTTTATCTCGGAAAGGGATCTGGTCTATGTAGCCATAGGTTACCTCGTTCTGTGCCTTGACCCATTCGCCAGTCTCAGCAGAGGTATCATCCTCCAGCCATCTATACGGATCCTCAACCTTGACGCCGTGATAGTCCTCTACGACCGTATCCATCCGTGTGGTGGGAGTTACTACTTCTATAGTGGGAAAACCTTGTGACATATCTTCGTTCTTACAGCCTACTAGTGCTAATACCAGTATTGCCGTTGCATATTGTAAAAATCTCATAATCAGGTTGTAAAGGCTAGCAATGTGAATACAGGCCAAAGATACATTCTCTTGAGAAAGTGGTTGGGACTATTATTGTGGATGGGTAGAACTAAAAATGAAGGATCCCAATAACCTTGCTTTAACCACTAGCATGCCTCAAACTAGACATCTCGACAAACACCCTAGTCACATTTATGTAAATCAGATCTTATGCACCCTAGTTCTAGCGTGGCATTGTCGCACTGGCGCGACGGGCCAGTTACTTTTTCCATTGCTGAAAAAATAACCAAAAAAGCTAGTCGCTCTAAGGCAATTCCTGGCGCATTCAGAATTAACAAGAGGATATAGAGCTACAAAAAATCGGTACCCACCGACGGATAATGCAGCGCCAGTACCGTCCGCTACTGAATCAAAATTGCTTTCCTTTTACTGTTTTACTACTGCACTTGGAATAAGAGCTAACTCAATGGTCAATGATTGCCACTCAAGTTTTTATTTGCTGGGTAAAAGCCGCACATTTTGCCATCCGCCTGCCTATTGCTGTAGAGCGACACATCTTACTCGCAACCAATAAATACTGCAAAGTGCCTTACTCTACTTGCAGTACTACTATCAAAAAAGGTAAAACCTGCATTGTGAGATGCACAAGGTTATGGATCATCTTGGTATACCGATCAACTAATTCTGTAGTATAGTTTACAGTCTACACCCTCCTAGACAACTCATTTTTATTGCTTTTTACAAAAGCCGCACATTTTGCCAGCCGATTATCTTTCGACACGGCTCAAGACATCGTCTATTGCAGTAGAGCGACGCCTCTTAATGGCCTCCTATAAATCCTGCCAAGTGCCTTGCTCGTCATGCAGAACCGCTATCAAAAAAAGTCAAACCTGTATTTTTCGATGCTCCTATAGATCGATACCATAGGTCAACATATTACGATATAGCTATCTTAGCCGCACAGCAACGTAGATACATGAAGGCAATTTTAGATACAGAATCCGCTCAACTACTCAGCAGTGTAGGCGGCACGCTGCAGCAGCTCAAGGCCCTGACTAGTGAGATCCAGCATGCGCAGCTAGAGGCGACTGTTGAGGCGATGCTGGCACAGTTAGAGACGCCATTCACCTTTGTAATCGTAGGCGAGGTCAAGGCCGGCAAGAGTTCTTTTATCAATGCCCTACTCGACACAGACAAGGAGATCTGCAAGGTGGCACCATCGCCGATGACGGACACCATCCAGCTCATCACCTATGGCAGCGAAGAAAAGATTATCGACATCAATCCCTATCTCAAAAGGATAGAGCAACCTGTCGAAATACTCAAGGAAATAGCCATCGTCGATACGCCAGGCACCAATACGATAGTCGACCATCACCAGGAAATCACCGAGCGGTTTATACCTCATAGTGACCTGATCGTCTTTGTATTTGAGGCCAAGAACCCATATCGGCAGTCATCTTGGGAGTTTTTCGATTATATCAATGAAGAGTGGAGGCGGAAGATCATATTCGTGCTACAGCAAAAGGACTTGCTACCAGACAATGACCTACAGACCAACATAGGCGGCGTCACAGAACAAGCCATCAAGAAGGGGATAGACAATCCCACTGTATTTGACGTAAGTGCCAAGCAGGAGATCGAAGGCCTCAAAGAAGAGAGTGGCTTCAAGGCCATCCGGTCGTTTATCACCCAACATATTACAGGTGGCAAGGCACCGGTACTTAAGGCACAAAACAACACCGAGACGGCCCGTACTATCGTCGAAAAAATACAGCACAGCCTAGACCTCCGCCGCCGTCAGTGGGAGGCGGACCAGTCTTTTAGGTCAGCGATCAAGGTCACACTAGAGGAGCAGACAGGCAAGACGGCCTATCAGATAGACATGCTAGTAGAGAACCTGGTAGCGACCTATGATAGGATCAGTGGCGAAACCTATGACAAGCTAGGTGACGGGATGGCCTTTGTATCGGTCATGAAGCGGTCTGTCAGCAGTGTTTTTGGCTCTACGGAAAGCCTCAAAAGCTGGTTAAGCAATGAGGCAAAAGACTTCGAGCATAAGCTCAACTCGGCCCTCCGCAACAAACTACAGCAAGGCATCGTCGACGTCGCAGACAACATACAGACCATGGCCAAGCTGGTACACGGACAGCTCAAGGACAGCAAGATGATACTCTCAGATAGTGATGAGATCTTCGCCGACATAGCCGAGCGACGTGCCAATGTCCTCAAGGAGCTGCAGGAGAGCTTCGCCTCGTTTATGCAAGATAGCGAGAACTTCTACGACGAGCAGCTGGTCAAGGATAGCGGCAATGTAGCGCCTAACATGGCGGCCGGGTCAGGACTAGCCATCGTAGGTGTGATACTGGCTACCATTACCAATGGCGCTGTATTTGACATTACGGGCGGTATACTTACGACCATCGGCGTCCTATTCGCAGGGGTGAGCCTAGGTCTTAAGCGCAAGAAGATCCTACGTGGGTTTAGAGATGAGATCAAGCGAGGTAGAGAGCGAATCACCTTTGAAGTCAAGGAGCGACTGACGACATATACGGAGCGAATCGGCCAGCGGATTGACGACAACTTTTTCCAACTCGATCGATTGCTAGACCACGAGGCCAAGACACTAGACAAGTTCGAAGGGCAACAAGACAATATCCGCATCAATCTAGATGAACACTTACAGGAGACAAAGCGTCTCCTAGAGTAACAATCATTACGTATGAATAGAGTAGCAATCTGGACCGTCTTATCCTGCATAATACTGAGCGGCTGTGTAAGTCCTCAAGACAAGTTCTTCAAAAAATTACCACCCGGAGTATGGCGTGGTGTCCTGATCATCGATGAACCCGAAGTGCAGGCGATGCAAGATGACGAGGAGGTCAGCTACAAGGTCGATCGGCAAGGAGAACTACCCTTTAACTTTGAGGTGGTCTACGATACAGAAGACGACTTTCACATCGAAATAATCAATGGTGACGAGCGGATCGTCGTGGATGACATCATCTACGGGCTAGATCGAGCAACGGCTAAGGACACATTAATTGCCAACTTCCCCGTTTATGACACCTACATCCGAGCGATCTACGAGGACAATATGATCGAGGGCGACTGGTTCGTCAACTACAAGGACGGGTACAGCATCCCATTCAAAGCTTACCACGGTCAGGATCACCGATTTACTACGACTAAGGTAGAGCCTGTGACCGATCTGTCTGGGCAGTGGGCAACTACATTTGATATAGATACAGAGGATAGCTACCCTGCCATCGCAGAGTTTAAGCAAGACGGTAATCGACTATCCGGCACCTTTAAGACCGAGACGGGTGACTATCGCTACCTCGACGGTACGATCCAGGCCAACAAGCTGTACCTCAGCACATTCGACGGAGCACATGCCTTTCTTTTTTTGGGAAAGGTGCTAGAGGATGGCTCTATCACGGGCATCTTTAAGAGTGGTAAGCACTATGTAAGTAACTGGGCAGCTGTCCGAGACGCAACCGCTACCCTACCAGATATGACCACGCTGACCACTGCGACCACGGCAGACCCTATCAGTTTTGCCTTCAAAAACAGTGACGGCAACCTCGTCAGCCTAGAGGATGATCGTTACGATGACAAGGTCAAAATCATAGACATCATGGGTACCTGGTGCCCTAACTGTAAAGACGCGAGTGACTATCTGAAAGGCATCGTCAAGGACTACGATATCGAGGTAATCGCCCTTGCCTACGAGCGATACGATGAAGCTCAAAGTCTAGCGCAGATCAAACGATATGAGGCCAAGGCACAGTTACCATGGCCTGTCCTCTATGGTGGATCATATCGTAAGTCAGAGGCTAGCAAGACCTTCCCTCAGATCGATAAGATTATGAGCTACCCTACCCTGATCGTACTTGATAGAGATAATCGGATCTCGAAAATCTACACGGGATTTAATGGGCCCGCTACTAGTGAGTACACCGCATTTGACCAGTCTTTTAGACAGCACTTAACTTCGCTTATCAACCAGTAATTCACAGTCATGGCTCGCATCCTCCAGCTTGTAATCTTCGTCCTTGTACCTATTGCTAATTACCTCCTTGCCTTTAGCGATGGTTCGGCACGCTTTGATGATGATCCGCAGATACGCAATGATCCTGCCGGCTATGCATTTGCGATTTGGGGTCCGATCTTCATCGGGATGATCTACTACAGCTATCGTATGTGGCGAGACCTAGACGACTCGCCACTTGTCAACAAGGCGGCATGGGCAGGCATCTCGGCTGGACTAGCCAGCATCGCATTCGTGCCGATCAGCATGACGGATATGCAGTGGTTGGTACTGGTCAATATCCTTTGGCATCTGGTCTCCCTTGTCTTTCTGTACAAGTATAATCATGCTATGAAAACCGCCCTACCTAGCTTTAATCGCTGGAACTACCTAGGACCACAAATGTACCTGGGCTGGATATCTGCCGCGACTACCGTATCATTTGCCTTAACTCTTAGAGAGATCGGCGTAGCATTTGTACCTGGTATAGAGGTAGGTATCACAGTGGCTCTCATGATAACACTGGGGCTAGTCGGCTCCTATCTCACTAAACACCGGGGCACAACGATTGCCCTCGTAGTCATATGGGCTTTGATAGGCATCATGATTAAGCATGGTGACATAACGCTGATCAGATATTTTGCTATCGCAGTCATAGTAGGCTTAGTATCAACGATCATTACTTCCTTCAAGCAAAATCTTCAATTTATCTAGCTACGAATGTCTG
>CAYMFD010000125.1:0-9953 GCA_964389475.1 uncultured Saprospiraceae bacterium | reverse complement strand
CCGTTATCATCAATTTTAAAGAAATTCGAATCTCGAAAACAAGTTGATTCAG
Organism: uncultured Saprospiraceae bacterium; assembly: GCA_964389475.1. Taxonomy (GTDB): domain Bacteria; phylum Bacteroidota; class Bacteroidia; order Chitinophagales; family Saprospiraceae; genus CAYMFD01. The sequence goes on along the minus strand of CAYMFD010000125.1, from coordinate 9,901 downwards.
CAAAAAACTCCAAATAAGTGGACGAAATCAAGATAAACGCTTAGAGTACATGAATCCAGTATAATAGACTTTTCGATGAGTAAATCAAATTGATGAATGAGGGATGTTCTCTCAAAACGGTCTGGGTTACCAGAAAGCCCAAAATCATATAACATATGAAGCTTTTAAATATTAATCTCTTACTACTAACATTGATAATATTATTCTCATGCAACAAGTCTGAAGTGAGCTCCGAGTCTGAATTTAGCTCTGAACCAGAAGTTGCACAACGCGAACTTTCAAGTTGCTTATTTTATGATTATATCGATTATGGCGTAGAGCATAACAATATTGTCCACGAAATCTTAGCAAACGTTACTTTTAGTAATGAAGCATTAAATAATGAGAGTATTGCAATAGAAGAAATTTTAGCTCAGTATGTTGATCCATCGATGTTTGAACCGTATCCAAATTACATAGATAGGACCTCAGTTGAAAATGCTGAAGTATCACCAGCCATAAAGTTCTATCTACTAGATATGCATGACTGGATATTTGCCTTTGGAGAATCTGAAGATTATATTGAAGAGTACACAGTCAATGGATTGATGACATTTTTGTGTAATCTGAGTGATAACATTCAAGATGACACTTCTTTATCCGCTACTGATAAAGAAGTTTTGATGAAGAGTATTGGGTTATTATACATGTCTTTTAAACTCTGGTCAACTGAAGACATGGGAGGCGAATTTGCGTTTGTCAGTATCAATATATCGGGGCTAGTCAACGACGACATTTTATCTCCACGAAAAACACCCTGCGCTTGTGCTGTTGGTGTTACAGCATGGTCAGATGCGTGGGGAGGATTTTGGGGTGCAGTAAAAGGTGGCTTAGGAGGACCAGTTGGTGCTGGTGCTGGTGCAGCATATGGTGCTGATGTAGCATCAACTGGTGCTGCTGCAGCAAATGCTAGTAATTTTAAAGACTGTTAAATGAACAAATTACTTGCGATAATTAAGCATGGATTGCCATGGGCTATTTTAGTCTATTGCAGTCTTCAACTTACCCTTTATTTAACAAATAAGGCCGTCACTTCAATCTCATCTAGTTATTTTAAAGACTTTATAATCTATACAGTTTGTGGACTTGTTTTTGGAGCACTATATAATCATCGATTGGAAAGATTAACTGATGATAACAAGTGATAAAGATGGAAGTGGGGCGAAAGCCCCACCTCCACTTATCACAAGACCGTTAGTCACAACAAATAAAAATGAAAGAGATCATTATAGTAATAGGAATTCTGATTCTTGCCAGTTGTGGAAATTCTATAAATCAAAACAAAACACCACAACTCAAGAATGAAGATTAAAAAAAGGTAAATGTAGATTTTTTAACTCAGGAAAGCTTTATTCCGAATAACTACGTAGAAATCTCACCGGACGAATTGCAAGAAAAGCTATTGAAAGTAAAAAAAGAGACCAAATTTATAAATGCTGTGAAAGGTGGAATTGAAAACCTCAAATTGATGCCAACTGAATTTGTGATCTATGCTGATCGTGAAAATTATGAAAATTGCTTTTGGATTCAGTCAGGTGAATATGTTGATTTTGACAAAAGTATAGCTTCTCAATATATAGGAATGCTCGAAAAGCAAGTTAGTCAAGATTGGTCAAGTCTTGGTTTAGACTATGAAAGATTAGAAAAAGAAATTTTTAGAAACAGGAAAGTCCAAGATAATCAAGGTTAAATATAGGCAAGAATATGACGGGCAAGAGAAGTTTCAGACTCAATATATTGTTACGTCAAATTATAAGACGTTCGGAATTGTTGTGAGCAATTATGAGAATATGGATTTTGAAGAAATTGTTAAAAGAATATAAAGGAATGCTGTGACTAACATTAGATAAGATGGAAGAGCTCCTTCGTCACTCCTATCGTAGGATTTACACCCAACACTGCATCATATAATATCGTACTAACTGGTGGTACTACGACAGTACCACAAATCACGCTAGCTACCACTGCAGATCCTGCAGCGTCAGCAACCATAACACAAGCAACAGACATACCTGGCGACGCTACCCACTCGTAATGCGGTAGATTTCATCTCGATCTTTAGCGACGCCTACAACAATATTACGGGAGCTAATTACAATCCCAATTGGTCGCAGAGTGGCTTCGCTACGGCAAGTGCAGACTTTGAACCTACGGGAGCCGGTGGGTCAGGAGACGTCGTACTAGCCTACCCTAATTTCAACTATCAGGGCATCGAGTTTAATAATGTACTCGATATCAGCGCCATGGAGTTCTTACACATAGATGTCTGGACCGTAGACGGTGTAGCACCTAATATAGTCGTTATCAGCTCCGGTACTGAGGTGCAAAATCCCATACCTAATGGAGATGGCACTTGGCAAAGTATCGACATACCAGTGGCCGGCATCACGGGTGACCTTACCCGCGCCATCCAGTTTAAGTTTGACGGCGGCAATGGTTCTTCTACGAAGATCTATGTGGACAATCTCTACTTCTGGAAAGGCATGTCGGTAGGCGTGGATGACTCAGAAAGTGTGGAGTTTAACGTATTTCCTAACCCTAGCGGTGACTATTGGAATATAAAAGGCTCGCATACGATCGATGCTATGCAAGTATTCGACATGCAAGGGCAACTGGTCATGAGCACAACTCCTGACACCTCGACAGCGTCTATCAATGCTAGTGACTTGGCCAGTGGTGTATACATTGCGAAATTGAGTACTGCACAGGGGGTTAAATCAGTAAAGCTGATCAAGAAATAGTTTGGCAAATAACTAGACCATTATAGCTGTACATACGGCGTATATAGTCGCCGAATCGTAACTAGCAGAGGTAACACGAATAGGATTAGCGATTACTAATAGATGTCGGCTAGCCTTTACAACACTTGCAGTAGGCTGAGTATCGCCTATTGGTGGTTGTACCTAGTATGGATCTACATCGATCACGATCCTTACGGACTTGTAGCCTTTAGTATTCGTAAGGTTGGACTTGGCAGCTAGGAGTAGGCGCTTGACGTAGTGAATCTGCTCGGGGTCCTTCTCCATCTTGATCATGATATTCTGCAGGTAATAGGTACGTAGCCGAGCGACACTGGGCTCGGCAGGTCCTAGTACGCGATTGCCGAGTCGAGCGGTGAGTTGTTGTGCCATAATCTGTGCCGCTTCTTGGGCGATATGCTGCTTCTTGTGGCGTAGCTGTATATGTATGAGGCGGAAAAACGGTGGGTAGGTATAAGCCTGTCGCTCGCTAGACTCTCGTACCGCAAAGTCAACGTACGAGTTGGCAATGGTCTCTTGTAAGACGGGGTGGTCAGGCTGGAAGGTCTGAATATAGACATGCCCCTCGACAGCTGCCCTACCCGCTCGACCAGCCACCTGCGTCAGTAGCTGAAAACCTCGCTCTCCAGACCTGAAGTCAGGAAAGTGCAGAATACGATCCGCCTGTAAAACCCCGACAATAGACACATTAGCAAAGTCTAGTCCCTTGGTAATCATCTGGGTACCCACGAGGATGTCGACCTTACGCTGCTCGAAGTCGTGGAGTAGGTCCTGAAACTGGTTCTTCGTACGGACGGTATCATAGTCCATACGACGTACCACAGCCTCCGGAAATAACTCGGCGACGTGGTCTTCGATCTTCTCTGTACCGAAGCCTATCTTATTGATCTGGTCATTGCCACAGGCGGGGCAGTTCTTAGGGTTTTTGGCCCTGTGGCCGCAGCTATGGCACTTAAGCTCATCGAAGTACTGGTGCAGGGTCAGGGTCAGATCACAATTGGGGCAGTCAGCTACCCAGCCGCAGACGGTACACTGTATCGATGTGCTGTAGCCGCGACGATTTTGAAAGAGGAGGACCTGCTCCTTGCGATCGAGTGCTGCCTCCATAGCCCTGTACAGTTCGAGGCTGACCATACCCTTCATGGCATTGGACTTATAGGCACGGCGGAGGTCGACGATGTGGATCTTGGGTAGGTTGGCCACACCGAATCGCTCTCGCATCGAGGCGTAGTGGTACTTGCTAGCCCGTGCATTCATGTAAGACTCGAGACTAGGCGTGGCGCTACCCAGGACGATCTGAGCCCCAGTGAGGTGGGCGAGGTAGGCCGCAGCATCACGGGCATTGTACCTAGGTGCGGGATCTTGCTGCTTGTAGGAGCGGTCATGCTCCTCGTCTACGATGATGAGGCCGAGGTTTTGGTAGGGTAAGAATAGGGATGACCGTGCCCCTAAGACGACGGGGAGTCCCTCGTAGGTAGCATTCCACAGCTCTACTCTCTCGTTGTTACTCATGCGGCTGTGGTAAACTTGCACCTTCTTGCCCAGGGCTGCCTGTACACGGCTCACAATCTGCGTGGTCAGTGCTATCTCTGGCACGAGGAAGAGTACTTGCTTGCCCTCAGCAATAGCCTCCTTTATGAGCTCGACGTAGACACGAGTCTTGCCACTACCCGTCACCCCATGCAGTAGGACAGGCTTACCACCTGACTCATTGGCGATGAGCTGGTGTGCAGTCACCTGCTGGTCAGACATAGGCTGATGGTCGGCCGTACCGTCGTAGTCTTGGTCTAAACGACTGACGACTTTTTTCTCGATCGTCCAGATACCTTTTCTCTCAAGGGCCTTGATGACGGAGCCCGTGACGGTAGCCTTGTGCATGACGTCGAGCTTGGGCAGCTGATCTTTACCATTACGTAGCTGTGCGAAAGCCAGTATAGAATTGGTCTGGTGGTCAGACTTGGTGCTGAGCTCTAGTGCCTTGGACAGGCGGTCGGCTCCTCCAGCATAGTCGGGATGGAGGATGAGGTAGTCGGCTGTCTTGGGCTTGTACTTTTGCTTAAGTTCTTCTTTGATATAAATGGCCTGCTTGTCGAGTAGCGTGCGGATGTAGGGGTAGACGGTCTTGCGATCGGTAATGTCCTGTATCTCATCGATGGTAAGCTCTTGGCGATTAGCCAGAGCCTCAGCGATCAGGAACTCCTGGTCATTGAGGTCTGTGACATCGCCATCGTAGTCTGGGCTGATCACCACCTTGGTCTCGCTACCTAACTTGAGGCCACCGGGTAGGGCCACTCCCATGACCTCTCCTATCGTACAGCAGTAGTACTCCGCGATCCATGACCAGAAGGCATACTGCTGCTGGCTGATCAGGGGTACCTCATCGATGACAGCCGAGATATCTCTGGTCTTATAGTCTAGTTTAAGTCCCCGCTCTAGGTCTACGACGATCGCCGCGTAAAGCTTATTGCGTAGTGGCACCTCTACCCGGATACCAAACTGCATGTACGCCTCCAGCTCCTCGGGCACGAGGTAGCTATACGTCTTAGGCACAGCGAGTGGGAGTATTACAGTGGCATATAGCCGGGCAGTTGTCGTCATAGCAGGCATCAAAAATAGTCCGTCCTTTGATTCTTTGGCATAATTTATGGCTTTCGTAGGTATGGCATAAAAGCCTTGATCATACCTTGCAACTACGTAAAAAGTACATCCGAAGCGAATCCTACTACGGCATCTGCCTATTGAGCAGTATACCGATGCGTGCCATACCCGCTGATAATGCAGAGATGGTGAGCCAGGTTCTCTTCGGAGAAACCTTTAAGTTGATAGACAAGCGCGGTGACAACTGGATATGTATACAGACGGATCATGACAGCTACGTGGGCTGGGTAGATAGTAAGATGATCACCCTACTCAGCGAGGCGGAGCATGATACCTACCGCCAGTCTAGCCACCGCACTATGGAGGTCTGTCATCCTGTCTCTACAGGAGATCAGAGTCTGCCCATCGTACTCGGTAGCGTGATGCCCGAGTATGACGGCCTCGCTGCTAAAGTAAACAAGGACAAGTATCTGTACAGCGGCCAGGTCGTCGACAGCACCCTACTCACCAAGCCTCAAGACTGGGTGATCAAACTCGCTCTGAAATACCTGCATGCCCCTTACTTATGGGGTGGCCGTACACCATTCGGCATAGACTGTAGCGGTCTGACGCAGGTGGTCTACAGCATGGTGGGTTACGACCTACCTCGCGATGCCCGAGAGCAAGTGCACCACGGTAGCGTCGTAGACTTCGTGGACCTCGCCGAGGCTGCCGATCTAGCTTACTTTGATAATGAAGAGGGCCGCATCACCCATGTAGGTATCATGCTAGGCGATGGCAAGATCCTCCACGCCTCCGGGCAAGTAAGGATAGACAACATCGATCACTACGGTATATATGTCAAAAACAGACGCAAGTATAGCCACAGACTGAGGGTCGTCAAGCGCATCTATGAGTAGGTACGGCTGGACAATTCGCTCTGCATCTCGAAAACTGGACTATATAGTACTGCAGTTTAGAATCCTAGCTACGACCTGTTTTCTCATTATATGTCAAACCCATCACGCTTCCGCACAAGTCACCAATATTACCTGGACTGGCATAGACCTATCGATACCCATCGATGACAGGTCGCAGATAGACATCAAGCCCATCATCCGCCACAACCTAGATGGCGAGGGCTACCAGAATACTTCTCTCGACATATTTTACAGACGATCATTTGATCAAGGTTTTTTCGGGCAGGTGCTGACGAGGACGTGGTTTATGCCAGAAGCACGCTATCGCCTGTTTTTATGGCTAGATGTAGGTAAGAAGTGGAAGATTAAGAAATCAACACTTCGCCAAAAGTTTAGACTACACTACGCCGTCGATGTCAACGACAACTTTGACGGGGACTTTATACGATCGTTTACCACCATCTCACATCCGGTATCCGAGCGATTATCCATTAGTCTCAACCTAGAGCCGTGGCTCAGCCTCAATGATGACATACAGATCAGTCGATACCGCATAGAGCCAGGCGTGGCCTACAACCTGTCAGAGACTTGGCGTATCAAGGCGGTGTATCGGTGGCAGTCAGATTTTAGAGAGGTCCCGATCAATAATCAGAATCACCTAGTGACGACCTTGATTTATAAGTTGGTGAGGGAAGAGAGGAAGTCGGCTCCGTAAGGACTCAAGACAAGAGGTCTATGAGACCAAATGCTTAATGAGATGTCACTTTGGCTTGACCCAAAGTAACCAACCCGCCTACCTGGCGAGCCAGCTTGGCAGGCAGGAAGTCAAGACGGAGTAAGGCAAATGCTTCCTTCGTCGCACCCTGCCTACCTGGCGGATGGCAGGCAGGCGTGGTCTGCGTAAGTACAAATTGCGTTGTCCTTGAGATAATCATTAGCCATTTGGTAGTTTTTAGTGCTCCCCATTTAGTTAGCTTCCAAAATACACTCTTACGATCTCTGCGGACCGCACATTTGTATACTTCGCCACTTTTGCTGTACACCGTCGTTCGATCCAGTTGACTGGCACTTACGACTAGGTCCTCAATCGCTACAGCAAACTTCTTGCTCCACTACGTCTGCACACAGAGATACTGGTCGCAGCTAAGAAAAGTGCGATTGTGGAGGGCTAGGAATACTGACAGGTACGAATCAGGTACCAAGCCTGAGAAAACTCTTTAGAAACAATCAGTTCTTAAACCACAAAAAAGCATTTCTACAAGCGGAGAGCCAGGGTTTCCTGGAGCTTTCAGCGACAGTAAAATCTTCTTTTGCAGACAAGCTTTTTTGCTTGCTTTTTCAGCAGAAAAAGAACTCGCCGTCCCGCGATCGGGACAATACCCTGAGGGACATTATTATTGTAAATCTGAACTAATTATCAATAATCTACTAAGTCCACATTAACTGGTGGTGACGGCTATCTCTGTATTTTGAAATTCGCCGGATACTGCCTTGGCTTTGCTTCATTCTATTGGCTACAATAGCTCAACCCCTACTCCATCAATCATCATACACTTAGCTCGCAACTCGGGCGGATGTAAGGGGTATACCATATCCGTATCATTGATGACGGCAGCGACTAGGACGTCTTCCTTGGTCCAGCGATCGATCTTGAGGTCAATTAGAAGCCGCTTTAGAGACTTAGTACTGCCGCCTCTGGTCATCACTCTATCCCCTGCCACTCTACCTCGTATGGTAATAGGTTTAGCACCTACGTTGGCCACCTCTAGACCAGACAGTGTGGCTACCTGACCCTTTTCTAAGGAGACACATACAGGCGGTCGAGGTGATCGCAGTCGTCTTATCAGTAGTCGCTCTCGATCCACTAGGCACTCATGCGTCTGACTGCTGAAGGTCGCTCCCGTGCTGGCGGTCATCATCTTGGCTGTCTGGTCAGCAGTCCACTTATGACCCGTCGTCATATAGTGCAGAAGGCGATCGCTAGCTGAATAAGCCTGCAGGTGATTTCTTTGGACTATCGTCCTGTCACCCTCTACCGTCATGGCCTTACCAGCAACGTTATCAACCAGGGCAGCAAGGAGAACCCTATCCTGTGATAGCTGGCTATGACTGGCGACTAAGTGCTGCTTGATATGCACCTGCCACGACTCCAGAGCGGGCATGACCTGATGACGGATCTTATTACGCTGATATACAGTCTCGTCGTTGCTACTATCGTGGCGGTAGTCAATGCTATTCGCTAGTTCATACGCTAGGATCTGCGCCTTATCGGCAAAAAGAAGGGCCTTGAATCGACTACCCGATAAGGGCTGCATACTGGTGAGTCCGCGGAGGCCAGCCCCGCGTGCTAGCATGAGGAGTAGCGTCTCGGCAATATCGTCCTGATGGTGGGCGGTTGCGATGTAAGTGCAGTCCCTTTCTTTTCTTGTTTTCTCAAAAAAATCGGTACGATACTCCCTAGCCGCCACTTGAAAAGAACCCTCCGCATGGTGATAATCACCAACAACGATATCGATATCCCGAGATCGGCAGTAACTCGCCAACCAATTCGCATCAGCTGTACTCTGACCCTCACGGGTGTGATGATCCACATGCGCAACCACGATACCAAGGCCAGCCCTGACGTAGAGGTCTAGCATCACCATACTGTCCACGCCACCGCTCACAGCCAGGAGTGTTGTCCCGTCAAGAGCAGCAGGAGCTACTTTCTCAACATATGATCTAAAATCATCAAGCATTGTTACCTTTGCACTGTCTTATTGAAAGAGTAAAACTAGTAGATTATGAGATCACTATTCGTTATAGTTTTTTTGGCAGCCATCGTAGGTTGTAAAAACGATCCTACATCCACCAAAGAAGTGGAGGCGATGAAGGAGCAAGGCCCTATCAAAATCGTGCGGGAAGATGGCTCCATCCAGGTCAAGCCTAACAACAACGAAATCGACTTATCGATTCACTTCAATACTACGGTATCGAGTGGTGCAGAGGTTATCCAGTTTAGAAAAGATGCTCAGTCTATCTTAGAAAAACGAATACTCGATCAGCCACGTATACCTTCCATCATCGATCAGGGAACATTCTTTTTTCAGTTTATCGTCAAGGGTAGCGAGATCTCAGAGGTAGGCCTACTCGACAATAAGTACATCGACTTTAAGGAGGATAACACCTATAGCTACGGCATCAACAAGACAGTAGACGGTACGGGAGTATACCACTATACCAAAGACGGCATCCTCCTCATGATCGACGATGATCCAACGAGAAAACCCCAGGAGTTTCAAGCCAAGCATGGTGGAGACAGCCTAGTGTTGGTAGGACGTCCTACTTACAAGGACAACAACATGCAGATGAAGCTGGAGAAGGTAATGATCTAAGTGACTACGTAGTAGACTTTGCTTGCGCTGGCTGAAGATGCCGCATTCATCTCTATTTTTGGAAAATCTAGGTCAGCGCTGATATGGTTCTACCCGCAGCGCAATAATCCCCCATCACTCTCTAGGACTGTACCAAGTCAAGACTGATCTAGAGTCGTGTCAAAATTGCTTCAATCTTTTATACCATTTCTACTATAAGGTTTCGCATTAGTTTTTGAGTTTATTCAAAATC
>CAYMFD010000124.1:0-10029 GCA_964389475.1 uncultured Saprospiraceae bacterium | reverse complement strand
CTACAGCTGGATGGGTAACAGGTCAGAGTATTCATTCAGAAGGGGTTTTTAAAAGGTGAAAAGAAAACGAAGAGCTAACAAGCGATAAGAAGGAAGAGCTCCTATGTCACTTCTTCGCTTATAATTATACTCTAACATATCTATTCCTCTCACCCTACAGCCGCACTCCCACTCTTCCTGTAGAGGCCCAGTAACCCTAACACCGGTCCGACTGCCAATATCATAAAGACACACGGCGACTCGTATCGATCGTAGACGGCGGCGACTACCTGTATACTGATGATGGTCAGCATAAATCCTATCGATGTGACGATGGTGAGTGCTGTGCCTTTGAGTGCCGGAGGTGCATTGTGGGCTACTAGGGTAGATAGTAGTGGCGAGTCGGCGACCACGACCATGCCCCAGAATATTAAGAAGACTATGAATAATGATGGTCCTGCTAGTACGATAGATAGGGGCAATAGCAAGCAGCATATGCCGGAGGCGGCTAGGGCTAGCCCTGCAACCTGTCTTGAATCTATGACTTCGGCGAGGTAGCCGGCTATGATGCAGCCCACGCTACCCACAGCGATCACTATGAATGACAGCAGGGGTGTGTTGAGCGAGGCCGTAGGGTGGTAGTTGCCGTAGAGGCGCAGCAGCAAGGGTACGCAAGCCCAGAAGGTATACAGCTCCCACATGTGGCCGAAGTAGCCAGTCGCGGCAGCTCTAAATCGTGGAACCTTAAAGATCCGCACAATAGCTCGTAGATCTATACCAGCTGTAGTGGTGCAGTGGGGGCCGTCGGGTACGAGGATGGCCATCGCGATACCGCCTAGGAGGGCAAGTGTAGAGGTAGTGATAATCACGAAGTCCCAGGATAGCTGCCCTTGTATATCTCGGAGTAGGTGGGGTAGTGCTGTACCTAGGACGAGGGCTCCTACTAGGTAGCCCAGCGATCTACCTAGTCCGCTGCTGTAGTAGTCGGCAGCGATCTTCATACCTACCGGATAGATGCCTGCCAGGCAGAGGCCCGTCAAGAAGCGCCAGGCAAGTAGACTAGTATAGGTGTTGCCGCCGTAGATCATGCAGATGTTAAAGGCGGCGCCGAGTACTGCACAGCCCAGAAAGACCCTTGACGGGGAGTGCCTGTCAACCAAGCACAGCAGGGCAAAGACCAGCGTCCCTATGATGAAGCCCAACTGTACGCTAGATGTCAGATAGCTCGTAGCGGTACCGGGTAGGTCGTAGGCTGCGATCAGCTCGGGCATGATGGCATTACTGGCGAACCATAGAGAGGTACAGCAAAACTGTACGATCACGATCACGGGGAGGATGTAGCGTGGGTGGCTCATACGGTCGAGGCTGCGATGGCATACTTAAAGGGGATCTCTACCTCTACTCGATCACCACTGATGGGATGGTCAAGGGCGAGGTCGGTAGCCTGTAGTCGTAGACCCCTAGACCGTAGTAGGGTAGGCGGGCAGTATAGGCGATCTCCCATGATGGGTAGCCCCGCTCCCGCACAGTGCTTGCGTATCTGGTGGGTGCGACCGGTATGGAGGTCTAGCCGCAGGTGGGTCAGGTGGCCGTAGTGATCGCTAGGGTAGATATGTAGGGTGTTGTAGTCGGTCAGTGCCGCTTTGCCATTGATAGGATGCACGAAACTGCCGCTACCATATATCAGGCCTATCACTACCGCCTCATAAGTCTTGATCACCTGGCGGCTGGCTAGCATCTGGTGTAGCTTGATATGTGCTCTACGCGTCTTACTGCATAGCAGGAGGCCAGTGGTGGCCTTGTCTAGTCGGTGGCTAGGTAGTGGGCGAGGGAGGCTATCTACCTGAGTAGATGCCGCTAGATTGTAAGCGAGACAGTTGTCTAGTTGGCGGTGTCGGTTACCACTGACAGGTAGGCCGGCTGGTTTTTCGACGATGGCGATATGGTCATCTTCGTAGTGTACGACGATATCGAGCTCTAGTGTCGACGCCGTGCTTACCGCTGGGAGGTAGGTCAGTTCGTCCTCCTCTGATACCAGCCTGCCAGTAGTGCCTACTTCGCCATTCACCCATATTTCACCACGCTTGATGGCCTTCTTGAGCTGACTACGACTCTGTATTGCTGGTAGTAGTAGATGCCCCACATCGGATAGCCTGCCTCTCATATTGCGAAGGTAGGGCAAACCCTGATTTTATACACATTAAAAAATAATAGTATGCATAAAGCACTGATTTGTAGTTCAAATACTATCTTTGCCCAATGTGTGGCGCTTGTCATCCCGAGTGTCACCTAGGTATCTCATTACTTTTTACCCAATTCATGATGATGAAGAGATTATTATTAACCGGTTTTGCTACTGCCGTCTTGGCAGTAGGTAGTATGCAGGCGCAAGATGCACAGCGTCGTGCAGACAAGCAGTATGAGCTCAAGGCATATGACCTAGCTCTCAACAGTTATCAGCAACTGTACAATGCTGATCAAGACAACGAACAACTAGAGGTCAAGATCGCCGCCTGTTACACAGCACTGTGTAATGATGTGGTGGCTGCGTCGTGGTACAGTCGTGTGGAGGATCAACTCCTACTAGCCACTGTAGCTATCGACTATGGCAAGGTGCTCAAGCGTCTAGGCGAGTACGACAAGGCCAAAAAGGTCTTTGCTCTAGCACTGCCTTACCAACGTGAGCAGGCGGAGTACTACATCACCTCATGCGACTACGCCAAGGTCTTACTCCAGGATGACTACCAGGAGGTATATCCAGCAGCATTCAACACGCAGTCTGCTGACTTTGGCCTATCCTTCTATGGCGAGACGCCAGTATTCTGCTCATTTGATGACCAGCTATCATTCGTGCGACCTACCCAGAAGGGCGAGGGCAATCGTATCTACTCTGTAGAGGAAGATATACTGCTTAACAATAACAGAGTGTACAACCTCAGGCCAGCCACTCAGGTCAACTATGGCCTCGGCCCGATAGCCTATGCAGGCGATCAATGTGCCTATGTACGCAATCACCTAGCTAATGGTGTACGTCATATCTCTAACCGAGATACAGATGCAAGTATATACCTAGCAGCGGTAGTAGCAGGAGGAGACTTTACCCGTGAGGTAGCCTTCCCATACAATGGTACTGACTATGCGACGACGCATCCCCACCTTACAGAAGATGGCCAGTCGCTATACTTCGCTAGCAATAGAGAAGGTGGCTATGGTGGTTATGATATATACCGTAGTGATAAGATAGACGGTGAGTGGTCACTACCTATCAACTGTGGTCCGAGTGTCAATACACCAGGTCATGAGATCACACCAGCCCTTATGGATGGTAAGCTCATATTCGCCTCTGACTACCACATCGGTCTAGGCGGTTACGATCTATTTGCTAGTCTCATAGACGGTATCGATTATAGAGCCGCTGAGAATATGGGCCACGGTATCAATAGCCCTGCTGATGAGTACTACCCCGCCGCAATGCCGGGTGTAGATCGCCTATACTTCACGAGTAATAGACTAGGCGGCAGAGGTCTCGAAGATATCTACGTATCAGAGCGACTAGGCGCAGAGCTAGTAGCACCACCAGTGTACGTGATCAACCAAGGGGTAGAGTCTACACCTGCACAAGATGACGTCATGCTCGTAGCAGCTAATGAGACGATAACAAAACGCAGTATTACACCTAGCGGCCACATCTCTACTAACTATAGCATCGATGAGGTGCTAGCTAGCCAGAGAGCTCAAAGCCGTACAGCACAAGAGGTGTCGACGATCGCACAGGCACCTGCACGTCAGGTAGCATCTACCGCAGCACCTGTATCTACCTATGGACAGTATGTCTACGTGGATGTGCAGCCTATCTTGATCGAAGAGACTAAGGCAGAGATAATCATTGTAGAGACGGAGGCCATTGACCAGACAGAGGTGGCAGATGATGCTATCGCCATCGTTGAGGTCGCACCTACACCTGCAGAGGTGGTGACCAGCGATGTGAGCAAAGAGCTCAAGGCACCAGCGGCCTATCGTATCCCGGACTTGAGTGCCGGATCATCGACGGTCATCAACGAAAATGTACGATCTGTAGCTGATATAGACGTTGCTCGTAGAGTATGGAGTGGTAGCGATTTGCCACCAGCGGCTAGTGTATACTTCGTACAAGTAGCCGCCTTTAACAAGAGATCCGTCAACCTATCTTCTTATGAAGAATTAGTCAAATTCGGTAATATCTACAAGGTCTACAAAGGCTCAGCCGTCAAGGTACGCCTAGGCTACTTCGGTACAGAAGAGGAGGCTAGACAAGCACTGCGTAACATCAAGGCGCAAGGGTACAGAGATGCATTCTTGACTTATCAGGCACTAGACATCAATAACCTAGAGCTGGTCTTTAGTAGTTATGACTACGATGTCAATGCAAGATCAACGACCACATCTAACTCTAGTGTAAATAATAGTGGTAACGCAGAAGCTTATGAGCCATCTAGCTACATGGTACGTAAGAAGTGGACGGGTGATAGCCGTTACAAAGTAAGACTAGCTAGCTATGAAGACCCTAAGTTTTTTGACCTCAGCAGAGCAGATGACATAGGTCGTATCGAGCAGTGGACCAAGGGCGGCTGGACGATATTCCTCACTAGTGGTTACCAAAACCTCGAAGAAGCAGAGGCAGCAAGACGCAAGGCTGTCAACAAAGGCTTTAGAGATGCAGAGGTAGTCCTAGATAACGACGGCATACTAGAACGCCTTAAGAAGAACTAGATATAGAGACTTTTCTTTGTGAAAGATATAGATGGTCATGTTAGCAGCAGTTAGCGTGGCCATTTTTTTGTTGGGAATGGTGATGTTCTATGTGGGTTTATGGCGCTGGGGGTAGAAGTGGGAAGTTATGCTTCTATCAAGAGTAAATGTAGACTTTAATAAATCTATGTTCCTTGTAAGTATTGTCCCGATCGCGGGACGGCGACTACTTTTTGTGCTCAAAAAGTTAGCAAAAAAGCTTGTTCGCAAAAGGAGATTTTAGTTCGGGCCCAGGGCCCTCTCTAAACCCTGGCTCTACGCCTGTAGAAAATGCTTTTCTGAGGCAGTGGATTGCGTGTGTTGCTGGGTAGCGCTTGTTCATAGTAGTACTGATGGCACTTGGCTATCAACGTGCCCGCCACAGTCGCACTTTTCTTTGCTACGACCAGTATCTCTGTTTGCGAACGGAGGCTGACTGTGGCTTGGTAGCGTACACCTCCCCCTGACCCAACTAGCTGAGTAAGATCAGAGCAGTCCGTATTGCTAAGCCGCCTCCAGCAACTGTCGGTGTACAGCGAAAGTGCCGTAGTCAGCAAATGTGCGGTCCGCAGAGTTTTGGCAACAGATCGAAAAGAAGAATCAATTCTGAGGTAGCATATATTTAATAGGTAATACTAAGATTCAACTCAAAGACAACGCAATTTGCACAGACGAACGTCACGATGCAACGGAGGAGCATTCGCCTTACACCGTCATGATTTTTGCCTCCTTTTGATCTAGCAAAAGAGGCGATGCACTGAGCTCGCCGAAGTGTCGTCTGTCCGGCGAAACGGACAATCTCATGAGGAACTCTCGATTCTCGTCATCTTACCAAAGCAAAACCACCTCTCCCGGCATCGCCGCCTTAACATCCACTTGGTCCTCATCAGCAGCAAGCGCTACTATCCTACGATACGGCATACCTATGGGCTCGTCGCTTAAGTCAAAGGTACCATAGTGCATCGGGATACAGGTCTTGGCCTGTAAGTCTCGGGCGGCACGTAAGGCATCGCTGGGACTGGTGTGGCTGGGGTGCATAAACCACTCCGGCTCGAAGGCACCGATGCCTAGCAAGGCTATGTCGACACCGCCAAAGTGCTGGCCTATCTCTGCGAACTGACTGCCGTAGCCACTATCGCCCCCATAGAAGACGCTGTGCTTACCGTCGGTGATGTGAAAGGATCCCCACAGTCGCTGGTTGGTGTCGGTGAGCCATCGCTTGCCCCAGTGGCGAGTAGGTAAGAAGGTAATCTGTAGATCAGGGTGAGGGTAGCGCTGCCACCAGCCTGCCTCGATGATACGATTGGACCGGCGACTATACTTGGATAGTAGACCCGTCATATTGAGCCCAGTATAGACATCCGCCGTTGGGTTGTGCTTAAAGAATGACCGCATGCTGCTGCCGTCCACATGGTCCCTGTGGTCATGACTGACGAGGAGGACATCGACGCCTGCCATGCCCGTTTTGGGAATGGGGAAGGGAGCATACCTCGGCATGAAGGGGCTGGGACTGCCATATATGGGGTCGATCACGATGGTGTAGCCGCTGATCTTGATACAAAAGGACGCATGGCCCAGCCACGTAACGCTATTGTCGGGTAGTACGTCGAGGTCTTCATGCTCTTGTATCTCCAGTCGCCAGGTGTCATTGCGCTTGGCTTTGGCTAGGGGATTGGGCTTGCTCTTCCACTTGAGGATATCACCGAACTTAGGTACGAATGGGTACTCGTGGTTGGCGAAGCGTCCCTTGGTAGTAATAGGCGTACCCGGCCAGTCGTCGCGTATGGTGGGTAGGTCGGGATTACTCGTATACTTTATGGTCATAGATCCTTGTAGACGCTATAGATGTGTTGGCTGATATCCTCCGCCCAGAGGCGATACGTGATACCGGACGGATGGTAGCCATCGCAGAAGAGCTCGTCCATCTTAGTACTGCCGCCCGCCCGCTCTAGGTACTCGTCAAATACCACTGGCTTATCTACAAATGTGATAGCGCTGTTTTGGTTGTGGCAGAAGTGGGCGAGGCCTTCTCGGAGTAGCTCGTTTTGGCCACCGACGAAGGCCCGCATATACTTGCCAAAGGAAGGGAAGGTGCCGGCTGGCGGTATACTAGCGAATACAATCTTGGTGGTCGGATTGCCTGCCAGTACGTAATCACATAGCCGTTGTAGGTAGGCAAGCCAGGTGCTAGGCTTCGTGAGGTAAAACGTATCGTTGCCCCCAGTCGCCACCAGGGTTACGCTGGCCATACAGGTGATGTCTACATCTTGTAGGTCGTCATACAGTTGTTTTAGGCTGTAGCCGATATGGGCATGGGTCTGCCACGACCAGCGACCGCCATACCGAGTGGCTAGGTGTTGTGATACGAGGCCAGGTAGGGATGACTTTAGCGACGTCACGCCTACGCCAGCCATCGTAGATTCTCCTAGGCACAGCAGCTTATGCGCATTGCCACTGCCTACGCCGCCCGTCCAGTCTGATCTAGCGGCAGGTATAGCTGGCATAGTCGCTCGTGTGTACTTGCTCTTGGCATAGAGGGCTGGTATCCTGACGCTGTGTCGTAGTAGGTGGTGGTAGTATCGTCTGTCCGTCATGGAGGTCTATTGCTGCAGCTTGTGCCTAGCTGTTGAGTCAGTAGGGTAGGTTACGATTACTTGGGTTGCCAGGGCAGTAACCAGTCGTTATTACGCATCATGTTGTAGTCTAGCTCTAGGAGATCGACATTGGGCTTGATAGCCGTCTGCAGGCCTTGGTTGTTGAGGTTGACCTTATAGTCGCAGAGTATGGCAAAATTAGTATCGCCCTGACGGCTCACCTTGTCTGCGACGTATTCGGCGATGCGCAGTACCATGTCGGGCATGGCGGCAGCCCGCTGTATCGTGTAGTTGTCTAGGCCTATGTTGAGAGCTTGCTTGGAGGTCGGGTTGGCCTTGTCGAGGAGATAGAGGTCTAGGCTGGCCTCCTTGGTAAAGCTCTTCATACGCCAGGAGAAGTAATGTCCCTGCCCTGTCCAGTCGCTGTAGCCATTAAGCAGGTAGTGCCGCAGCGGGAAGAGGAGCTGAAAGGCGAAGAAAAACGTCATGCCTAGTGTCAGTCCTCCTGTAAATTTAGAGCCTTGTAGGACGTCGTCCTTGCCTCCCTTAGCCACCCGTAGCCGATCATCATAGACTGGCATACCGGGTAAGAATAGCACCGTCGAAAAGATCATAAAGTAGGGAAACCAGCTGATGTCATCGAATATGATCGCATTCATAACATTAAACGAGAGGGCTAGCGCAAAAGCGATCCACCTGGTCCTTGGTATGAGCAAGAGGAAGCCGATGCCGAGGTCAAATAGTAGGCCACCCCATGTGAGCAGGCCCGTCATAAACCCACCGCTGCCAAAGGGTGAGTCCTTGAGTATCTCATGGCAGACATCACCCGATATCCAGTAAGGATTGATCTTGGCAATACCTCCGTAAAAAAATACGAGGCAGAGCATCAGCCGCAGTACGAAGTAGTGCTCCCCTGAGATAAGGGTGCGATAGTGGACTCGATCTTTGCGCAAGCTGAGTGAGCGATCAGCGACTGTAAAGGCACACAAGGCTACCATCAGAGCCAGCAGGTAGTAGTGATTATTGAAGTAAAACTTATCGATAAGGATAAAGTAGAGATACGTGAGCGAGGCAATGAGCCCAGTATATCGCATCATCAGCCCTAGCGTAAAGGCGATCATACATACAATCGAGACGCCAACTATGCTTAGTAGTACGCCTTCGCTCAAGAGGGGTAGCCACTCCCAGCCCCTATGCGGGAAGTACAGCACACTGTCTGCGATATGATAATTCTTGACTCGCTTGATCAGTGGTAGGAGGTGCATTATCATGATTATGCCCAGGCCGATCCTGAAGACAGCAAGCGCTAGTATGGCTCTAGATTCTTTGATCATACGCATCATACCTGCCAAACTACAAGTATTATGGCCTTTCTACAATCTTGAGCTAAAATTTAATCACCAGTCTCGCAGGCGGGGTGATTGCACGGTGTGTCCTGTCGGGCCAGTCCGACGTACGACTGCGTACTGGTGTTTACTAGTCAAGGCGAACAATTATTGAAGGGCCATTTTTAGTAAATGGGCAGCAAGCTGCGTTTTGAAGTGTGGCCGTAGTTTCAAAATACCGACGCTTTGAGATATGGTCATTACTTTAGAGCATCTTTATACGCATAACCTACAGAGCACTATGGATAAGATCGTCGCCGGACCAGCAGCAGCAATTGAGGGCATTTCAGACAATATGACACTCATGCTCGGAGGCTTTGGCCTATGTGGTATACCCGAGCGGTCGATCGAGGCATTAGTAGACCTCGGTGTTACGGGCTTGACCTGTATCAGTAACAATGCTGGTGTCGATGACTTCGGACTAGGCTTATTACTCCAAAAGAAGCAGATCAAAAAAATGATCAGTAGCTACGTAGGCGAAAATGCAGAGTTTGAGCGACAGATGCTCAGTGGTGAGCTAGAGGTAGACTTGATCCCTCAAGGGTCGCTAGCAGAGCGATGTAGAGCCGGCGGTGCTGGTATCCCCGCATTCTTTACACCAGCAGGCTATGGTACAGAGGTCGGCGAGGGCAAGGAGGTGCGAGACTTTAATGGCAAGCCCCACATACTGGAGTCTGCTCTCACAGCGGATTTCGCCATCGTCAAGGCCTGGAAGGGGGATGCCGAAGGTAACCTCATCTTTAAGGGTACCGCCCGCAACTTTAACCCAGTCATGGCTATGGCAGGTAAGATCACCATAGCAGAGGTAGAGGAGCTAGTCCCCAATGGACAGCTGGACCCTAATACCATCCACACGCCGGGCATATTCGTCCAGCGTATATTCCAAGGAAGTCACTACGAGAAGCGTATCGAGCAGCGGACTGTGAGGTCTAGAGGATAGATAGACTATTGTAATAGTGTCTTAGAGTTGTTGTACCGTACGATCAGAGTAGAAGTGAAGTCTACTGTTGGTGTAGTTAGGGATGTTTAGTCTAACTACAACTTACTGATATATAGACCAGTGTGTCCTATCATCGGGCATCACGAGTTAAGGGCAAAGATGTACAAGATGTCAGATTGATGATTGCTTTTCGCAATTAGTCATTATCTTGCTCATACTGCTAGACGTGCCGTATACTAGCGTTCAAAAAGGGGAAAAGTCTGCGAAAGGTGTCTGCCTAAGGTAAGTTAGCCACAATATCAACAAAATTTCTCTGCATAAAAAAAATGAACAATATAAAAATCAGATTGGCGAATAAAGAAGA
>CAYMFD010000123.1:8316-10214 GCA_964389475.1 uncultured Saprospiraceae bacterium | reverse complement strand
ACGCTGGATGCCATAATAACAGAGAATGGTAACACTTGTACGGTTAACCGGTCATCCATGTCCAGCGGAAATATCACCATCCAAAATGGCAGTTACAATGCCATGATCACGAGTAGTAGCTTTCCGAATGTACAATGCTTCGAGGAGGATATCATTGTTGAGATGTCAGCA
This sequence comes from uncultured Saprospiraceae bacterium, assembly GCA_964389475.1. GTDB lineage: Bacteria > Bacteroidota > Bacteroidia > Chitinophagales > Saprospiraceae > CAYMFD01. The sequence goes on along the minus strand of CAYMFD010000123.1, from coordinate 10,043 downwards.
TTACCCACTCCAACACCTAATCCGCCATACACCTACAATTTTGCATACACGATAGATGGGGGTGCCGCGATCATGGAAAGTATGACGACTAGCACTAACCCGACGACCTTTACGATCACACCGACGGCGGCAGGTACCTATCAGTTTTTTGCCTTTAGTGTTTTTGACAACAATAACTGCGATTATGTAGGCATATCTCCTGTCATCGATATAGAAGTCCTCGATCCTGGGGTTTACTTTATGGCTAGCAGCCCACCTATCGTATGCGAGAATGATGACTATGAAGTACTCGTTGAGGTCGGTGGCGGATTACCGCCATATGACGTACAGTTAAGAGAAGATGGTGTAGTGGTAGGTAGTCAGCAAGTCAACATGCCCTTTGGTTTTGCCACCTTTATGTTTACTGGGAATCCGACTGGCACGTATACCTATACCGCTGATATCTTTGATAACAATGACTGTGACTTTACTGGTACAGTATCGCCTTTGGTGGTGACCATTAGTAATCCGCCCTCTCCTGTCATAGACGGCCCTACCCAGGTCTGTCTCAACGAAACAATAACACTATCTCTCTCTGATCCGACTGACATCGATACATACTTCTGGGAGCCGAGCGGGATATCCGATCAGCCAGAGCAGATAGTAGGTGATGGTGGTGGTAATCAGTTATATGAGCTATGGGTGACCGATATTAACGGCTGCATAGGTAGCGCTGCTACAGTAGTTGATCACTTACAAAGTGTGGAATTTGATGACTGTACCGATGGTCAGTTGTTTTGGTTTCCTAGTACAGGACCTTACGATATCATATGGGAAGGCGCCGCAGCTGGTACCGCATCAACAGGCGATACCCAGTTTGAGATACCCAATTTGCCAGAAGGCACCTATTTTGTAACGCTATCAGACGCCGATGGCTGTACGGATGATTGCACATTTACCATCTTACCGAGTGATTGTAATCACCCAGACCTGTCCGACCTCCGCTCACTCTATGCTTCGACGGGTGGTGGTACTACTTGGTCCAATACCTTTGGCTGGGACGACCCAGATGCCTGCGACCCTTGCGACTATAACGGTAGCCCGTGGTATGGCATAGCTTGCGATCTAGCTGGTGAGCGGGTGACCTCTTTATTCCTAGGAAGCAACCGCTTGAGCGGTAATCTAGTCACCGTGCCAGGGCTCGATAGTCTACAGTGGATTGATGTCTCTGGCAACGACCTTCGAGGTGGTGACTGGGTATTTGACAATGCTAATCTGCGGGTAATCAACGTAGGTAGCAATCCTCGCTTCAATACTACCTTTCCTGACTTCGATCTACCTAAGCTAGAGCTACTGTATTGCTCTGGCGATAGTATCCGTGGTCCATTGCCAAGTTTTGCCGGGACACCTATGTTGCGTCAGCTATTCGTCTATGACAATCCGATCGGTGGTAGTGTAACGCTAGCTCCTCTGGATAGCTTGCGTAAAATATCCATGTATAACTGCGGGTTTACGGGTCCAGTACCTGCGCTATCTGCCTCTACACAGCTGGAGGACTTTTTTGGAGATTCCAACAACTTCACGGGCGAGATACCTATCCTGCCGAGTACAGAACTGGATACCATAAATTTATCAGCCAACGACTTGTCGGGTTGTTATCCGAGTGATGTGTACTGTAGTGGGGTCGCCTACAACTTCTTTGATAATCCGCTCTTGCCGTATAGTGGCGATTACAGTCAGTTTTGTGC
>CAYMFD010000123.1:0-8216 GCA_964389475.1 uncultured Saprospiraceae bacterium | reverse complement strand
CATTGACTGTAGCGATGCGGCAGCACCCGCATTCATTAACCCACCATTTGATGTAACGGTATCGTGCGATGCGTTCCCGTCTGTTCTTGACCTTACATATACCAATAATGAGCCTGCCCCTTGCCTCATTGAGGGTGTGGTGCCTGGTATGATTGTGGACAGTGCCGGGTCTGCTGCATGTGGTAGATTTTACGAGATCCTTTATAATACTACTTTGCCAGATGCTACCATCCTTTCGCATCAGTATAGGATCGATATAAGACCAGCACCTATTACTATTTCATTATCCGTACCAGATAATTTCACAACTGTTCCTGCTAGCCAGGTAGGACCACTAGCTGAAGCCACCTATACCAATGGGCTTGCTGGCCTATGTGCTATTGATGGTGCCGTGACAGGTACATTGACGCCAGACACCTATGTTGAGGGTGATACTATCCGTTATGACTACGAGGTAAGCTTTGGTTGCGATGATACGCTGATTGAGAGACACTATATTATTGCCCCTGCCTGTACAGGTATATCTTGCACGACAGACGATATCGTCAAGGTAATCGGACTGACACCTACACTGACCTTAGAGGAAGTGATTGCACAACCCCTCGGTAACTGCAATTATTCCTTCCACCCTGTGAATGCCGTTGATGAGATTACATTTACCTGCGACCAGGCTTGTCAGTCTGTGCCTGTAATAGTTTACAACCGAGATGACGGCAGCAGCTGTGAGGTTGAGGTCTTAGTGAGGGCTGGCTTTGGCGAGTGTGCTGGTCAGGTATCAACAGCGCCAGTAGAGCTAACCATGTCAGACGTTACCAATGCTCAAGTAGGTGACGAGATCACGATCGATATAAGCGTTACTGGCTTTGAGCAGATCTCTGCCTTGAGTATGGACTTGTCTTATGCTGAGGATGCGCTAGACTGGACAGGCTACGCTGATAATAGCGACTTCTTTAATGATCTGACAGATTTTACAAGTCCGCAGATTCGTGTACGTACAGCGTCTGGGCCTCTAGAATCTATAGCAGATGGTAGCACTGTTATAAGCCTCACTTTCAGAGTGGTAGAGCCTCTGTTGTGTGATCAGCAGGTCGTCTGGCTAGAGGGTGGAGCACTACAAGGGGCTACTGGATGCGAAGTGCAGCAATCAAGAGACCTGACGGTAATCGAGTCTAATGCCATATTTAACCCGATAATCCCCATCATGGGAGATCAGCAGTATTGCGCTGGTGAGCGATTTACTATCGAGATTGATAATGCCATTGATTATGAGGAGGTCATCTACCCGTATATAGTGGATACCGTCCTTGATGAGAGTACGACGCTTACGCTGCTAGTAGTTGACAATAACCTCTGCTCGCAGACCGTAGATGTCGAGGTAGAGATATTCGAGCCTCAATTTGAGCAGGAGTTACCAGCGATCACTATCTGTCCCGATAGTTTGGCAACACTGAATGTGCCTGCATGGCAGGGTCAGGCGCTTACGGAAGGACTTAATACAACGACAATACAAGATAACAACGGCTGTAGCTATGAGCAGTCGATTACGGTAGTTTTTGATGATAACCTGTGTGGTGCCGCACCGTGCAATCTGGTGTACCAGACCCCACCACCTACCGCCGATCTACCTTGCTCTACATGGACATCAGCAGACTACAGTTTGCCTTATGACTACGAGCCTACTGGTTGTGATACGCCAGGCTCGATCACGCCGAGTGTGACGTGGGATGTTGTGGCTGGAGACTCTGTTGCTACACTCACCTGGACTATGCCTGATGCTACGGTCCTATCTCAGGTGCTACGACCAGTAGCGGGCCTCACTGCGATCGACTGGGTAGATGCGCCTGTAGATGCAACACTTCGCTGTGAAGAAGTCTCGACATTCATTGCCGCTGACCTAGCCTACACTAATGGACTATCTGGCGGCTGTGAGCGGTCAGGTCTGGCCAGTCCTCAAGTAGTGCTTGATACAGGAGACTGTGGAGGCACGATTACGCTTACTTACCAAGCTAGCATTGGTTCTACGGATATTAGCCATGTGGTAACTTACACCGTTTCACCTCCTGCTGCACCAGACTGGGTCGACTTCCCGGAGGTATATACAGAGGTGCCTTGTGAAGGCGTAGATGCTGAGCTATACTCTTTGGCTTATACTAATGACGCAGACGGAAGCTGTGCTGTGGCAGGAGCAGTAAGCCCCAGATTGATCAACCCTGACTACGAATGTGGAGATACAGTCCAGCTGTCCTATGCCTACACGGACCCTTGCGGTAGGATGCTATCATACGATCGCTGGTTGATCACAGAGGCGTGTACTGTACCTGTCTTTGCTGATGACTCATTAACAATAGAGGTAGGCCTAGATTACGAGGTGGACTTACTGTTTAACGACAACTTACAATCACTATTTGCACAGATAGTGACCATCGATGGTGATGTAGAGAGTGTCACAGTTGATAGCGCAGGTGTAGTTGAGGTTTTAGTTACGACCCAATTCGTCGATCCCATCACCATAGAGATAGAGTTGTGTGTTGAAGGATGCGAAAGTTGTGGCACGCAGATACTCACACTCTTTAATGCGGCTCTCGATGATATCATACAGACGACTTTTATTAATAAATCGAGTGGCACTACCAATTCACTCGCCTTCAATAATCAAGACGTCTTGACTGACGCCGAGGTATGGATCTACAATCGCTGGGGTCAGGAGATTTACTACAGTGATGCCTATGGCAATGACTGGGCGGCTGATGGATATCCTGCGGGCATTTACTTCTATGTCATTAAGCGGGGTGAGCTAGTGATCAAGCAGACGCTGACGGTGTTTGATTAACGCTGCACGGGTTGACTATCATATGGTCAGTATGCAACACAGAAAAATCCCCTAGCATAGCGCAATGCCTGCTAGGGGATAGTGTGGATCAGATGTGGCGACTCTATGACGGGTGCCGTTCGTCTGATTCGGTGCTTACTTTAGTATTATGCGGTTACCACACGAGGGCTTGGTGCAAATAGCTTATTGAGTAGGCAGCCTATCACCATCTCAATAAAGGGTATCTGAAAAAGAACAAACCCAATAGAGAAGAATAAAAAGGCGTAGATTGGAATGAATCTAGCATCTACAAATCCCGTCACATAGTCGCTGATTACGAATGAGGCTGCTATCTGTGCATAGTCTATGTGTGCAGCAGTCAATACGTCTTGTAGGTCGGCTACTGTCTGTGGGTGACCAAGACGATCGACGATAAAATTGCTCAGCGGACTTGCTATATGTGTAGCAGACGGGTAGCTAGTCTCTACTTGATGGGCGATAGCGGCTGCCGCAGGTGCTGATTTGCGATACTTGTCAAAAGCATGGGCATTCAATACATCAGGGGTGACATAGGCAACAGCTGTATCCACTTGGTCCTCTATAAAGCCATTTACACCTTGGTTAATACCGAATACAAGCATCAAGGCACCTACAAAGAAGCCACCAGCTACAGGCAGGTATAGGCGATATATACCTGTCAGTGACGTCCATAGCTTGAAGGGGCGATCGAGCAGGCCATTTCTGCTCGCAATCTTAACGATCAAGCGCATAACCATAATGCCAAGGACGAAACCAATGAAGGCATAAATGAGTGCAGAGAATAAAACACTAAGTCCAAAGTCGGCGATGAGTTCTGTTAATTGTGTAAGCATCTTTCAATTGTTTTAAGGTGATTTGATGATGCTAAACTATGTCGGTGTCAAGCCTGCTTCTCGGTATTATGTACCAAGTGCTAGTAGATCTGTATGAGGTGATTTTAAGTGCTTATGTAGCTAATCTCGTTTGTCAGTGTAACCATGTAGGGCTTGATCTAGCGCTGATACATATATATGTGTAATGTTTCCAGATGGGATACTCGACAGAATGATAATATGTTGATAATCAGCATTCTGCTTCTTATTCCCATAGTCGACTAGTACTCTATGCTGTTGGTGTCACTCAAAATCTAGATGATTTAAATACACAGAGTGATATAGACTTTCGAATGCAAAAGTTATTTAGCTAATTCAACCAATTTGATAGTCATCTGCCAAGTCTAGGCTCCACGGCATACTTGCTCTTTATACCTAGCCAAGTTCACTTTATATAGAAAATAAGGCAGCTCATACACTAGCCCTAGTTGCAGGTAGCCATCTGCCCTAGGTTTGAGGCGTATTAGATGTTTAACCCTATAATTTATTTACCAATGAGAAATTTACTTTTACTTACCCTATTTACATTCAGCGCCTTGTTCGCATCGGCCCAGCAATTTGACTCCGCAGTCGGTCTCCGTCTAGGCTATCCTACTTCTATCTCTTACAAAAAATTCTTTAGTGAAGACACGGCGGGAGAGGTATTCGCTAGTTATCGTGGCTACTTAGGTGGCAGCTGGTTGTCGATCAATGCGGCCTATCACAAACATCAAGACCTAGAATTTGAAGACATCGATGGTCTCCAATGGTACTATGGTGCTGGAGCTGGTCTTAACCGCCGCAACTATGAGTTTTCTGGTGGTGCCACATTCTTCAATATATCAGGATACATAGGCCTATCCTATGTCTTTGAGGATATTCCATTGAATCTATCTGTCGATTGGGTGCCATCTATATTCTTCGGTGGTCGAGGTATCGGATCTATCGGTGGCTTCGGTGGTGGTTATGGTGCATTGACGGCACGGTATATCCTTAATGCCGACTAGGTCATTATGGTCCTTGATTTAGTTTATACCATCATTCACAATAGTATACACAGTATGAAGAATATTGTAGCATTAATGCTGCTGCTCTCCGTCTCTTGGTGTTACGGGCAAAGTGATTTTGTCGGTACTTGGAAGATATCGAGTCAGCGACAGCTGGAGCTGAAAGAGAATCAGACTTTTTCACTCACCAAGGGTCCTAACCATTTTACAGGGACCTGGTCGTACAACCGAATCAAAAAGGCGGAAGATCAACTGTTACTCACTTTTGGTGAGAACATTGCGACCTACCTTATCCAAGACCAGCGCCGTGATGAGGTACGATTGTACGACGTACGAAAAGACCAAGTACTTATCCTTATGCGAGTCGTGGAGTTTGACGAGGGCAGTGATCTTGACGAAGACTTACAGGCAGAGCTTGAAGGTCTGACCAAAGAAGAGATCAAGGCCAAACTCTACCCAGACAAGCCGTTTGAGGGAGGAGCCCTAGTGATCAACCCTGGGTATGGGCTCTATGATCACCTTGCAGGCTTACCAGCCGCTCTCACGACAGCCGTACCCGCCGTAACTCTACTAGTAGAGCGGAGTCTCGGTAGCAGGATCGGTGTAGGCCTTAAGCTAGGCTATCGGTCATGGGAGGTGGCGGAGTCGTCGTTTAGTTCGAGTCTATATACGGCAGGACTACGAGCTACTTACCACCCTAGTTTTCACCACAAGCTAGACACCTACGCAGGTGTAGCTGGTATAGCGAGGCTGGGTACTCTGACCGATGGTAGCACTACCGAACGTAAGTGGAGTACGGCGATCAGCCCTGTGATAGGAGCACGCTACCACTTAAGTAAAGGCTTTGCGCTTACAGCCGAGTTCGCCTATGATACCTCTACCAATATCACTGTAGGCTTTGCCATCAGTATTAATTAATTATCCCCATAATCAACTCTATCATGAGACACATACTTACTACAACCATCACAGCCCTGACCATACTATTGCTAGCTAGCTGCGATACGCCATACACGGAGGCCCTACCGGAGCTTACGCCACCATCCAAGCCCGCAGGAGGGGTGCTCAGCTGTCGCGTAGTCGATCAGACAGACTACTATATAGACCTAGAGGCTGACTTTTATCTAGTCGATGGTTTTGGCAGCTTTGTCAATAGTATCAACGCTTCAAGTATCGGTATCACGACTATCGGCGATCGGCCAGTCGACGTGCTGGACGCCTCCTTATCTAAAGCTTCTAGTCCTGTTGAAGGGGATTTTTCTGCCTTCATGCTATTCGATGATAGTGGGTCTATATCATCTACAGACCCTGACGACGATCGTGTAGAGGCGGGTATATCGATGGTACGACTCCTACAAGATGACGAAGAGATTAGCGTCGGTAAGTTTAGCGGTTCTTCATTTGACGTGCTGAGCCCCTTCACGCAGGATACCAATCTATTGATACCTGTCATTGAGGACCTCGTACTCGGAGAGAATGGTGGTACCCCGCTATTCTATGCCGCCTTCAACCTATTAGATACGATCGACCGCTATGCCGCCCATGACAATCGGGCCATGATCGCTTTTACAGATGGTGGCGACACGGTGGGCGGCGCTACGCCAGAGGAGATCATTGCCAAGGCGCAAGCCCTCGATATAGCGGTCTATACGATCGGCCTGGGTACATCTACGGACCTCTCTGCTCTAGCCCAGATAGCCTATGATACAGGAGGTGCGGTCATGCTAGCGGATGATGCGATACAGTTGATCGCCTTGTATACCTCCCTAGCGGAGTTACTGAGGGGTGGCGAAGAGTTATTTAAGCTTAATGTACGCATTGCTGCTGCTGGTGTCAGCCCTGGTAATAACACTAGACTAGCCACCATAACGCTGCCAGGTGGAGACGTGGTAAGGCTACAGTTGACGTTTGAGATTTGATGCTTGATATCCATCGTACATATAAGTGAGGTTCCTCAGTTAAGCCGTTGGCTACCTCATGTTTTTATATCTTGTGTTTTGCCAATCCCAACTTTGAGATGAAACTACTTTCTTCTACTGCATACCTATTTCTACTGCTTTTTAATTGTTTAGCAGTCGCAGGGGCTAACACTGCCTGTAATAACCTAGATGTCGAACTCGACTACCAGTGCAATGGCCCGACTTATGACCTAGTTCTTACGGTGTCGGGTGCACAGCCATCATTCAATAATGAACAGTTTACAGGCTACATTGCCTACACGTCTCTATCTAGTACGCCTGTAGAGGCAGACTGCGTTGATCCACCTACGATTATGGTGTTCTGTACTCTGGAGTTTAACCCTGTATGTGGCTGCGATGGAGTTACTTACACCAATGATTGTTTTGCATTCGTGGCAGGTGCGGATGTACCATCGGTAGCTGGAGAGTGTAACGGTAGCGAGGAGGTGGTCATTACCTTGGTCGACTTACCTGTCGATACGGAGTTTGAGGTGGTGATAGACTGCCGGTATGACTTCTTTGACCTTAATGACCCGACAGTGATTACGATCCCGGCTGTCAATCCGTGCTCGACTGCACCTAAGCCCTGCGTATGTCCTGACATAATAGATAATAGCATCACCTGTACTTCAGTTTTTGATCCCGTATGTGGATGTGATGGCGTGCAATATACCAACTCCTGTGAGGCCCAATATAGAAATGGTGTATCAACTTGGACCGAAGGACCATGTCCACAATCAGGCCCTATAGTTGGAGCATTTTGTGACGATTTCGATCCACTCACATACGGCGATACCTTGGTCGATTGCACCTGCTCTGGATACATACAGAATTGTATCTGCCCTGACTTAATAGATCCTAGTGCTAATTGTATTTCTGTGGTTGATCCCGTGTGTGGTTGTAATGGCGTGACCTATACCAATGCTTGTATAGCAGAGACGACAGATGGCGTGCTCAAGTGGACGGCTGGAGCCTGTCCTAACTCTTGCTTTGATGATCCTCTAGCTCTACCATGGGTTGTCGATCTCCTAGACCAGCAAGTTTACACCGTTACTACCTTGAGAAAGGCTATGTGGAATAATCAGCCAATCCTACTATTTATAGATGAGTCGATCTCCTTTAGACCGGTGAGGATATACACCTGCACGGGTACCTTATTGCAGTCTTGTGCGGACTTCTTTCCTACACCTATGTGTGATGTAGACGCGGGTATCGATGAGAATAGTCTGTCCGTTACTACCGTATGGAATAGTAATGACCCACTACCTAGTCTGTCTACTGAGCGAGTAGCCTGTGACGATGGAGATAGTGCAACGACAGATGATAGCGTGCAAGATGACTGTAGTTGTAGGGGAGTCTCGCAGCCTACCATGCGGCCTTTCGTCACTACCTGGTACACAGGTAACCCTGGTGTTTCTTGTGATTCGTGCATACGAGTACCCACCTTCCCAGGGGAGACGTACAATTACGAGGTCGATGTTGACTATGTGATGGGGCAGCCATTCGTGGCAGACTTTACAGGAGTGACAGGTGACTTTGAGTGGAATGCTGG
>CAYMFD010000122.1:0-10442 GCA_964389475.1 uncultured Saprospiraceae bacterium | reverse complement strand
ATTAAGAGGGCTGATGCATATGCATCGGCTCTCTTTGTTTTAAGTAATAATCGATCTGACACCGACCGTGACTAAGTAAGTACAAGTGACGCTTAGTCGTCGATGAGTGTCATACTCGAGTAGTGAGATCTTGCGTAGCAAGTGATCACGAATCGGTGTGATATTTGGGAGCGACTAAAGAACAATAAATTCTAGCAGCAGTGGTTGAACCTAATTGCTAGTACAGGCTAAGAAAAGGGCTACTAATCTACTGATTAGTGGCCCTTTTCACTTTTAGCAGACACATCGAAAGCATAGTATGCCGTACCTTTATTATGAAAAATCGTTATATATGAATATCTCACATACAATATGTATTGCCTTTTTGTCCTTAGTTGCTGCATCTAGTCTCAGCAGCCAAGTGTCTACTGACCTTGCTACACGAATTGATGAGGGGTTACATAGTGAGGGTCAGAAGATCCCAGTATTGTTGCGATTTACCAGAGCCTCTACTCCTGCTACTTGGTCCAATGCTATGACCAAGGAAGAGAAAGGAGTCCTTGTTTATGACCACATAGTACGTCATGCTAGATCTACCCAACTCGAAGCAAAGGCCTACATGGAGGCAAAAGGTCTATCATATACTTCCTACGCTGTGGCCAACTGCATTGCGACACAGCTGACTAAGGGGGAGCTATTATCACTTCCTCGATGGCAAGACCTAGAGTTAATACAATACGATAACCTGATATCAGTACCAGAGGTCGAAGATCAAGAAGCCGAGGTGCAGAGCAGGTCAGATAGTAGCGAATATGGGATTGTGTTGATAGGTGCCGACAAAGTATGGGACTTGGGCCATGAAGGTGCTGGTGTCGTAGTTGCAGGTCAGGATACCGGTTACGAGTGGGACTTACCACAGATTATAGATAAGTATCGTGGATTTGTTGGTTTTGACGAGATGCCTGATCATAACTACAGCTGGCATGATGCTATACAAGTGCCAGTACCAGCGACGGCGGACAGTCTTAACCCATGTGGATATGCTGTAACAGCGCCATGTGACGATCATAGTCATGGTACACATACGATGGGTACCATGGTGGGCACAGACATGAGTACTCCCAATTTTGGGGTCGCACCAGCCGCTCAGTGGATAGGCTGCAGGAATATGGATAGGGGCAACGGAGTGCCGTCTACCTACATAGACTGCTTCGAGTGGTTCCTGGCGCCTACTGACCTCACTGGTATGGCGGCGAGGCCAGACCTAGCCCCTCACGTAATCAACAACAGCTGGGCATGTACGGCCAGCGAAGGTTGCAACCCTGATAACTTCTCACTTATGCAGGAGGTGGTAGATAACTTACGACTAGCCGGTATAGTCGTTGTAGCCTCAGCGGGTAATAGTGGACCTAGTTGTCACTCCATCACGACACCAGCAGCGATCTATGAGGGGTCCTTTACTGTGGGAGCTAGCAATGCCAGAGATACAATAGCGAATTTCAGTAGTAGAGGCACCGTAAGGGTAGACTCGAGCTTTAGGGTTAAGCCCGATATCGTAGCCCCAGGTGTCGCCGTTAAGTCGATGGTGCTTGATGGTACATACCGATACTGGAATGGTACCAGCATGGCGGGTCCGCATGTGGCCGGCGCTGTAGCCCTGTTGATCAGTGCTGTGCCTGAGCTCGCGGGTAATGTCGATGAGATAGAGCGGTTACTCCGAGTGACAGCTGTACCCCTAGCGGGCGGGCTCTCTTGCGGTACGGATAGCTTATCTACACCCAATGCTACCTACGGTCATGGTCGTTTAGACATTTTTGCTGCTGTAGAGCAGGCATTAGCAACGACTACGAGTACTACACAAAGCGAGGTAGCAAGCCCACGTGTATACCCCAATCCCGTTGAAGATATACTCTATATCAAGGACCTAGGAGATCGTAACGTCGCTTATGGCATTTATGACATGTTGGGCAACCTCGTACTGAGAGGCTTATCTATATCTGACCGAGGGTTAGACGTAAGTGACCTATCATCTGGCTGTTATGTGCTGCGACTACAAACTGGCGCTGCTACACCTTTCGTAAAGATCTAGCCTTTGTAAAATATCCACTTAGCGAGCTCCTTAAAAGAAGCCTTCTTACCATACATCAAGATACCTACGCGATAGATCCTAGCGGCTAGCCACACGAAGAAGACCGTGAAGAGGATCAAACTGATGACCGATATAGCAATCTGCCAAAACGGTGGGTCTACAGGTAGGCGTACTGGCATGACGATACTCGATAGTAATGGTATCATAGAGGACCACACAGCAAGACTACCGTTAGGCGCCTGTACGGCACTAAACCCGATGTATACCGCCAATACTAGTGGTATCATTATAGGCATAGTCAGCGAATTGGCCTCATTGATATCCTCTCCTACGGCAGAGCCTACCGCGGCAAACAAAGCAGCATAGGCAAAGTAACCACCGAAGAAGTAGAATAGTACTAGCGGTATAATTTTAAACCAGTTAAGACTTCTTAGCTCGTTGAGGAAGATGGCGACCTTATCGGCATTGCCCTCTAGCTGAGCCGTAGCGGCCTCCATACCCTCTACGCCATTCATTGCACCCATCGATGCAGGATCTATACCCATAAGGCTTGGTGCTACCATAGATATGACGATAAGAAGGATCATCCATATGCCTATCTGAGTCAGACCTACTAGGCCTACTCCTATTACCTTGCCCATCATCAATTGAAATGGTGTCACACTGCTGATCAAGACCTCTACGATCCTGTTGATCTTTTCTTCCATGACACTACGCATCACTTGTGAGCCATAGATAAGGATGATGAAGAACATAGCGTAACCGACGACACCACCTAGCACACCACTCACTACAGTCGTGTACTCACTGATTTTCTTGTCCGTATTGAGGATGGTTTGCGGCGTGATGGAGACATCCGTATCAATAATATCTAGCTTGGCCTCGTCGATATCTAAGGCCTTGAGCTTATAGTTGCGGATTTTCTTTCGCACGGCCTTCTCTATACTAAAGGTCTCATCTAGGGCTAGTTGGTCGTCACTGTAGTACGTGGCGTTGTAGTCCTTGATGTCGGGTGAGGTGACCGGGTTGATGACAAGTATGCCGTCAAATGCCTTGTCTTTGTAGGCTTCTTTGAGATCTTCTAGTGACTCTGTTGTAAACTCAGCTTTGAGATTGTCTCGTGTCGTCAATACGCCATCTAACAGTCCCTGCTGGTCTACCACCTTAATCGTCTTTACCTCATCGGATCCCTGATTCATCAGAAAACCAAGTACGATAAAGAACAATATAAATGCTACAGGAGCAAGGAAGGTGGTGAGTAAGAAGGTCTTATTCTTGACCCTCGTAGAGTACTCTCTCTGTACGATTAACCATATCTTATTCATTGCTCTCTCCTACTTTATTGATGAATATCTCGTTAAGAGTGGGTAGTATCTCTTCGTACGACGTAATGTGGATCCCTTGGTCTATCAGGCCTCTCAATAGATGATTGGGATTGTAATCGGGGCGGACCTGCACGACCACCTGATCTGCTCCGTCGCTGATAATGGTGAAGTTGCCGTCATCGTGTAAGTTACCCGGCAGCTGCCCGTCGAAGCCTATCTTGTACTTGTAGTCCTTATTTGCATTCTTTACCTCAGACACATCTCCCTCTAGCACTATCTTACCTTGGTTGAATAGGACGATGCGATCACAGATTTCCTCCACCTGCTCCATTCTATGGGTAGAGAAGATGATACTTGTTCCATTTTGGTTGAGCTGGTAGATCTCATCCTTTATCAGATTGGTGTTGATGGGATCTAGTCCTGAGAAAGGCTCGTCGAGGATGATCAACTTGGGGTCATGTACAACAGTAGAGATAAACTGTATTTTCTGCTGCATACCCTTGCTGAGCTCTTGTATCTTCTTGTCCCACCAGGAGGTAATCTCAAACTTATCCATCCAGTGCTTGATGGCTGCTAAGGCCTCCTTTGGCGACATGCCTTTGAGCTGGGCGAGGTACATGAGTTGCTCGCCTACCTTCATCTTTTTATAAAGGCCCCTTTCTTCTGGCATGTAGCCTATCTCTGACGGGCTATGGCTATTGAGCGGGGCACCGTCTAGGAGTATGCTACCCTCATCTGCAGCCGTGATAGTCGTAATGATGCGTATGAGCGAGGTCTTGCCAGCACCGTTGGGTCCCAGCATCCCGAAAATGCAGCCCTTAGGTATGTCAAAGCTGACATTATCAACGGCAGTATGGCCGCTGTAGCGCTTAACGACACCATTAAGTGAAAGTACATGCATAGTACAAGCGTTTATTTGTCCACAATAATAAACCTATGACACTGTGATCGTTTAGCATTGAGTGACTTTTTATACCAAAAATGCGCTTTACTCCACAGAGCTTCACATCTTAGCACCTCATGAAGAAGGTACTCGTCGTTAGGTATAGCTCTATTGGGGACATCGTCTTAACTACTCCGGTAGTGAGGGCGATACACGAGCAGATGGATGCCGAGGTTCATTACCTTACCAAGCGTCCCATGGCCCAGCTGCTTGAGCACCACCCATACATACATACGGTACATACCATAGACCGTGATAACGATGAGGTAATAGGCCACCTGCTTGCCGAACAATTTGACGTAATGGTCGACCTCCATAAAAACCTCAGGTCACGCCAGATCAAGAAGGCGATCCCTAATGCTCGCTACTATACTTTTGATAAGAAGAACATAGATAAGTGGCTATTGGTAAATCTTAAGTGGGACCGCCTGCCAGATATGCACTTGGTAGATCGATACTTTGATGGGCTATCTGCGTTGGGTATCGTCAACGATGGTAAAGGCCTTGACTACTATATCGCCGAGGCAGATGAGGCGTATGGCTCGATGTTTAGTAGAGATTATGGGGACTACACCGCACTAGTCCTCGGGGCTAACTACTACACCAAGCGACCGCCACTCTCCTTGTGGGAGGATATCATCACGCGATATCAGGATCGGACCTTCGCACTACTAGGCGGCAAGGATGTAGTGCCTGTGGCAGATAGCCTTGCTGTCCATGACCACGTGATCAATCGATGTGGCAAAACGAGCCTAGGCCAGTCAGCGAGTATCATCAAGCGGGCTAGTCAGGTGGTATCTGGCGATACTGGACTGATGCATATTGCAGCGGCCTACCGAGTGCCGCTGGTAAGCATATGGGGGAGTACCGTACCCAAGCTAGGCATGTATCCTTACTATGGTGATCAGGAGGCGGACCACACGCTTGTCGAGAACGAGACGCTAGGCTGTAGGCCATGTAGCAAGCTAGGGCATGATCGTTGTCCCAAGGGGCACTTTAAGTGTATGAATGACCTCCGAATTACACTTTAAGCCGTAACCATGGCGACACTCGGTATCGGTTATCATGGTAGTATTCATACAGCCCATCTAGGATGGCGACTATCTTATCGTAGCCTATCTCCTCTCCCCATGTGAGTAGTCCCTTAGGGTAGTTGACACCTTTGGTCATGGCTACCTCGACATCGGTTGCCGAGCAGATGCCCATGTATACGGTGTCGGCGGCTTCGTTGACCAGCATCGCTAGGACTCTGTGCATGATGCGGGCACGGAGGTCTGGATCGGTGGAGGGAGGTGTAGGTGTAGCACCATCACTATAATCAAAGAAGCCCTTACCGCTCTTACGACCTAGGTATCCAGCATCTACCAGACTCTTCTGAGCAAAGGAGGGCTTGTAGCGATCATCATAGTAAAAGGCCTGCCATACACTAGCCGTAACCTTATAGTTTACGTCGTGACCTATGTAGTCCATCAGGGTGAAAGGTCCCATCCTGAATCCAGCATCCTGAACCATGACATCATCTATCGTCTCGACATCTGCTAGTCCTTCTTCTAGTATGCGTAAGGCCTCAGAGTAAAACGGCCGGGCGACCTTATTGACGATAAAGCCCGGCGTATCCTTGGCTAGGACGGTGTACTTGCCCCAACCTTCTATTATCTTATTGGCCTGAGTGGTGATAGCGGCACCTGTCTGTATAGCGGGGATGACCTCTACCAATTTCATGATCGGGGCAGGATTAAAAAAGTGTAGGCCTAGCATGCGCTGGGGTAGCTTGAGCTGAGCAGCTATAGTGGTGATAGATAGGCTCGACGTATTACTGGCTAGTATGCAAGACTCCGACACAGTGGCTTCTATAGCGGTGAATTGATTGACCTTGATGTCGAGATTTTCGACGATGGCCTCTATGACCAGGTCGCATGGAGCGAAGCGCTTAAGGTCGTCGCTATAGTAGATACGACCCAGTATGGCCTTAACCTCATCGTGGGCCATGCGGCCTTTCTCTACCTGTCGCAAGAGAATTTTTTCTAGACCGGCCCTTGAGCGACTGCGAGCCGCATCACTTATATCTACGAGTTGCACCTCACAGCCAGCCATTGCCGCTACCTGCGCTATACCGGTACCCATGGCACCGCAACCTAAGATTCCTACTATCATATGCTTATTTTCCTGTGAAGGATGGTTTTCTTTTCTCAACAAAGGCTGTAACTCCCTCTGTATGATCCTGTGTATTGCCTGCCGTTACTTGTAGTCTTAGCTCCATATCGAGCTGATCCTCTAGCGTATGTGTCCAGGTGTGGTGTAGTGCCTCCTTGGTTAGGGCTAGTGCTGCTGTCGGCATCTTACTCACCTTGGTCGCAGTCTTAAGGACGACCTCCTCAAAGTCACCATCCGGTACCGCCTGATAGATCATACCCATCTCTACCGCCTCTTGTGCACTAACCTTGTCACCCAGCATCATCAGCGCAGAGGCTCTAGCATGACCTACTAGACGGGGAAGGGTATAGGTGCCACCACTATCTGGGATCAGTCCGATTTTAGAAAAAGCCTGGATAAAGACTGCCGACCCAGTCGCAATAGTTATGTCACAGGCGAAAGCCAGATTAGCACCAGCACCGGCAGCTACACCATTGATCGCGGCGATGATGGGCTTAGGACACTTGACCATTTTCTTGACGAGTGGGTTAAAGTGCTGCTCTACGATTTGTCCTAGGTCGGGCATATCGAGGTCTATGGCCTCCTTGAGGTCTTGACCAGCGCAAAATGCCTTACCGCTACCTGTAAGTACGATTACTCGTACAGCATCATCTTCGGCAGCTCGATCGATAGCTGTCTGCATGGCCAGGGCCATCTCTCGGGTGACACTATTATACTTGTCGGGACGGTTCATCGTGATGGTCGCGATGCCTTCATGGACCTTATAGAGCAGTTGTTGCGTTGTCATAGGAGCAGATTTTTATTAAATGCGCTACGCTAAGGTAGTGGAGGACCTACATTTGGTACAACTTCAGTACATTTATCACAGCAATACTTATCAACGACATGTATAGTAATAACCGTCAGCGCCAGCAATATGGTGGAGGACAACCTCGCAGATCTAGAAAGAAGGGTGGCATCAGCATTATGCTCATCATCGGTCTGGTTTACGCTGGGTTTTCTCTAGTCAAGTATTACTCTAACCAGCAGGTCAATGAGATCACTGGTGAGGTACAGCGAGTATCACTCAGTCCAGAAGAAGAAGTTGCTATAGGACTACAGTCGCGACCCCAGATGATGCAGCAGCACGGTGGCTTACACCCCGACCAGCGGGCACAGGCACATGTGGACCAGGTAGGTGCTCGACTAGTGGCCAATACCATTGCTAGACGATCTGGCTATGAGTACGACTTTCACCTGCTGGCTGACACGAGGGCGATCAATGCCTTTGCCTTGCCAGGTGGTCAGGTATTTATCACAGCCGCACTATATAGCAAGCTACAGGATGAGGATCAGCTCGCAGGTATACTCGGCCACGAGATAGGCCATGTGATACATCGTCATGGGGCCCAGCGTATGGCCAAGATGGAGCTGACCAAGGGACTTACTGGAGCTGCAGTCATGGCTAGTGGAGATTATGGTACGGCACAGGCAGCACAGATGATAGGCAACCTTGTAAATATGAAGTACGGTCGCGACCAGGAGCTAGAGTCTGATGATTTTGGCGTACGCTTGATGGTTGAGGCAGGCTATAAACCAGAGGCCCTCATAGGCGTCATGGATATACTAGAGCAGGCAGCAGGGCCTGATCGTGCTCCAGAGTTTCAGTCTACACACCCTAGCCCAGAGAACCGTAGAGAAATGATCACCTCCGCCATCGAAAAATATCGCGGTTAATATTTAGTAACTTTACCTACCAATCGAGTAAATAGTAAGATATGTTTAGCAATAAGTCAAAGAATCCACTCCTACGTGACGATAGGTTTAACAAGATGAGTACGGCCGAGCAAGAAATAAGCGAAGTAGATGGACGCGTCGTTCGTAGGGGGATGGCGATGGATACCATGACCGTAGATGGCGCTGTTAATAAGACCTTGATGTTATTCGGCTTGATGATGGTCACCACGGTACTTAGTTGGCAGATGCCTAGCACCTTTCTGATGTGGACGGGTGTGATAGGTGGTCTGGTATTGCTGATCGTCAGTTATATGAAACCAACGCTAGCGCCGATTACGGCACCAGGGTATGCGCTTTTTGAAGGATTATTTATAGGATCAATTTCTGCTGTGTACAATGCCGCTTTTGATGGCATAGTCCTGCAGGCAGTGACGCTTACTTTCGGCACATTATTGATGATGCTAGTCGTATACAAGACGGGGATTATCAAGGTGACCAAGAGTTTCAAGACGGGTGTCTTTATGGCTACCGGCGCTATTATGCTCATGTATGTGATCAGCATCATCGGGTCATTCGCTGGCTTTTCTGTGCCTTACCTCCACGATGCGGGGCCTATCGGTATCGGTATATCTGTCGTGATTATAGGTATAGCTGCTTTAAATTTACTGATCGACTTTGACGCATTCGAAAAAGGAGAGCAAGCCCAAGCACCAGCATACATGGAGTGGCTCTGTGCTATGGGCCTCATCGTTACATTAGTGTGGCTCTACATCGAGATTTTGAGACTGTTGAGCAAGTTGCAAAGAGACTAATAGTCGGCTACTTGCTCTTAATCGCAGAGGGACAGACTGGATAATATGTGTCTTTCCCTTAAGGGTATACGTCTAATAGGTAGTAAGAAGTTAGCAACTGGTAGTCTTTAGTGATTACTCTGTTTTGATGGCTGCTTGCGATCACATACCTTTAGCAAGAGAAAAACTACAGAAGTTGGATCACCCAGTTGTGAAAAGTCCGTTTTTACAAAAAGCCGTCAGCGCAGTACTGCTGTTGGCTACCGTCGCCACCATTCTGAGCCCCAAGGCTGCACAGTTACGAGTCCTTACTGACTATACCGCCCAGGTCACCTTTTCTTTACTAGCCATTGGCCTCTTAGCCCTGGTGTTTACTTACAGCCGCATTATGACTACGGCACTCTGTTGCTGTGCGGTCATGTGTATCTTTTTAAAAGGTGCGGGTAATGAAAATCTCCGCTATGCTACTTCTACGGGACAGGAGCAGCTGCACATATGTCAGTTTAATCTGAGCAATGTCAATCAGTCTTACCCTGTTATGTTGAGTAAGATCAAGGAAGAGGGCCCCGACGTCATCTCTTTTCAGGAGGTAGACCCTAATTGGGTACAGGTCTTGAAGAGCGACTTACTAGATGCCTACCCGTTTAGCTATTGTCTACCCAGGATCGACCCACATGGACTAGCGATATTCAGTAAGCGCAAGATCGAGGATAGTGATATACTCTACTCTGGTGACGTGCCACATATGACCACTACTATCAAGGTGGGAGATAGGCCTACACGGTTAATAACATCGTATATAGTGCCTGCCCTAGATCCTATAAGTCTCGAGCGAGCACGACTGCAGCTAGCCGATATTACTGCATGGGTAGCTGACCAGAATCAACCCACGATAGCCCTCGGCGATTACAATATGGTATACTGGACAGATGACTTACGAGCCTTTGCTAGTCAGACGTCGCTCGTACAGAGTAGGCGTGAGTCTTCGCCCGTGGCTACTGATCTACCGCAGGAGCACATCTTCTTTAGCAGAGAACTTGAGTGTGTCAGCTTCTCCCACATATATGCGGACAATACCTACGTAGGCGTACATGGCAAGTATCAGGCTAGGCCTGCTGACGGCGATTATCGGGCCAAGCTTATAGGATATAGAGAGACGGCAGTCACTCAATAGATGATAGATAGCAGGGGAAAGTCAAAAGTGACATAGTCAAAAGCACAAAGTCGAAAGTCCCACGAGGAACAAGCAACACATGGTCTCGACCACTTTAGGTCGATAATAGCAACTGACGTTTTGGTCAGGTAGTTGGGTACAAGAAGCATGTCTTCGACCACTTTAGTGTCGATAAAGGCTGCTGACTGTCAGGTCAGGATTTTCACAGATAGCATGGGACTCTATATCACAGCACATGGCTCCCGCCATT
This sequence comes from uncultured Saprospiraceae bacterium, assembly GCA_964389475.1. Taxonomy (GTDB): domain Bacteria; phylum Bacteroidota; class Bacteroidia; order Chitinophagales; family Saprospiraceae; genus CAYMFD01. Next base: position 21 of record CAYMFD010000122.1, on the reverse strand, counting down.
GTGCTACAAAGTGTTTCGAAC
>CAYMFD010000121.1:0-10453 GCA_964389475.1 uncultured Saprospiraceae bacterium | reverse complement strand
CGGACCACTGCTACATACACCGCCTACTCCAGTCAGACTGGAATATCGAAAGCGCTATCAAAAACGAAGAGTTAGCTGAGGTATAAGATCACCCAACTCCTTCGGTAGACAATACGAACAACTACTTTTCTTTAAAATCAATTTACCACACACCAATTTTTAATACTATGACCAGATTATTTTCAATACTAGCATTAGTAGTAGCATTTACATCAGTACAGCTGAATGCGTAAGAGCCCATCATCACTGAAAACAACAGTGTAATCGTATCATTCGCATCATGGAAGGGTGAGACCGTAGACATAGAAATCGTCGACGCTTACGGAACTGTCATCTTTAGCGATAATGTAGCTACCGTAAATGGTAAGAAAAGATATCAACTAGCACAACTACCATCAGGAGACTACACCATCCGTACCAGCAACGACCTACGTATCGAGGAGCAGGTAGTTACAATCCAGAGAGGTTCTGTAACTGAGGCAAGTATGGCTACTACAGTGTACAAGCCTATGATCACCGCTACAGCGAACACTGTGGACATCAACTTCCTGACAGGTGGCAAGCGTACCAGTGTGACCTTTACTAATAGAGACGGAGAAACCGTCTACAGCAATGCTTACGAAGGCAACAGCTTGAACAAGCGATTTGATCTCACTGACCTACCAGCTGGTGACTATACTGTATACGTATCTAACGGCCAGATAAGCAACAACAGACGTATCGTACGATAAGGCTTCACATTTCACATAACGCGACCAATAATAGTGGCTGCTCTGATTGACTCAGAGTAGCCACTTTTTCGTTGCATTAGTTTCAAGCATGCTGTAGCCAGAACCCAAAGCAACTAACTGACAGCCTAGTCTTACCCATAGATTTAACACTGTTTCACTCGAAAAACTGCCCATAAAATCTTGCCCGCGAGCAGTGACCCCTCGAGTAGACAAACAGTTCTTTACTCCGCATCTTAGCCCATTCAAAGAACAATATTTCTCTAACTAAAAAATTGTGTCACATAATTTTTTGAACTCAGAAATAGGCATATATTTGATCAACCAATAATTGGTCAACCAATTCGAAGGAGAGTATGCATCATAACGTCCGTAGTAGATCAAATACCACTCTCGCCTACACCTTAGGAAAGCATCGACAAAACCTCAATGCGAAAGTTAGCAATCGCCACGAAAACAACATCAAAGGGATATCAATAGTGATCATAGGCAGGACGTGGTATCAATCGTTGACTGAAAAATTAAGATCCGCCATCTACAAGCTGACTTTGCATGTCATTCAGCATGACTGCCTGTAAGCAGCAAGGCCCTTCTTGTCTCACAATTTCCTAACAATAATAAAGCATCCGTAACCTTGCCACGATCCACTCCTTACTACATAGCCCTGATAACACCTCTCTTAGTAGCCTGTAGCAGCACCAAGACTCCTACACTTGAGCCGCCAGTAGAGACCGTGACCAGAGCACTCGTCAATACGATATCAGAGTTCGATGTGGCAGTGTCTACCGCGGAGCCTGGCGACACGATCACCCTGGCTAACGGCATATGGAAGGATGCAGAGCTAACCTTTACCGGCAAGGGCACAGCAGATCAACCGATCTACCTCATGGTACAGGATAAGGGCAAGGTCACACTAGAGGGCCGATCCAACATACGTCTATCTGGTGAGCACCTACACGTCGAGGGACTCGTCTTTCGCAATGGGTACACACCTACAGGAGAGGTCATCTCCTTTAAGACATCTAAAGGCCAAAACTGCAGCAACTGCCGTGTCACAGAGTGTGTGATCGATGACTACAATCCGCCGGAGCGACACGAGTCAAACTACTGGGTAGGTATATATGGTAAGCACAATCGATTTGACCATAACTATCTAGTGGCAAAGCGTAATAGAGGTGTGACCTTGGCCGTACGATTAAAAGACGAAGCAAGTCGCCAAAACTACCACCGCATAGACCACAATCACTTCGGCTACAGGCCTACACTAGGCAGCAATGGAGGCGAGACGCTGCGAGTAGGTACTAGTCACCACTCTATGTCCAACTCCAATACGATCGTAGAAGACAACTACTTCGAGCATTGTAGCGGAGAGTTAGAGATCATATCGAGCAAGTCTTGCCAGAATACTTTTAGGAACAACACCTTCTACGAGTGCAAGGGCACCTTAACTATGCGTCACGGTAACGAGACCCTTGTGGAGAATAACTACTTCTTCGGTAACCAACAGGCCAACACTGGTGGTATTAGAGTCATCAACCAAAAGCAAACCGTCAAAAACAACTACTGCGAAGGACTGACGGGTTACAGGTTTAGAGGTGCTCTAGTGGTAATGAATGGTGTACCCAACTCTCCGCTCAATAGGTATTTTCAGGTGACAGACTCAGAGATCAGCAACAACGTGCTCGTAGATTGCGACCATGTACAGTTATGCGCGGGTAGTGACGAGGAACGTAGTGCTACGCCTCTCAACACTTCGTTTGAGGACAACCTCATCTATCACTCTAGCAGAGATCAGCTCTTTACGATCTATGATGATGTAAGTGGTATCAACTTTAGTAACAACATCCTGAGCAGCGGTCTCAACACACCACAATATGCCGATGCCGAGATATCTGGCTTTGCTACTGAGAAGATCAATCTAGTAAAGACCGCAGGACTAAGACTATCGCCTGACCACCCAAGTGTAGGACCCAATACAGACGTCGCAAGGGCTGACAAGGCTAATACTGGCGTCACGTGGTATCCCAAGAAAGACTACCACATCACATTCGGTACTGGCCGTAGAATAGACGTACAGCCAGGCGAAAACACGATCGGTGCTGCTGTTCAAGCTTCTGCAAAAGGAGATGTCCTAGTACTGACCGATGGCGCATACCATCAGAGCAAAGAGATCGCCATCCCGCATACACTGACTATAGAGGGTGCAGGCAATGGCAATTCGACCGTAACATTCGAGCGATCTAGCCTCTTCTCCTTAGAAAATGGTGGATCGCTGAGTCTTAAAAACTTAAGCATATCAGGTCGAGAGTGTGATGACTACGCGGGTAACTGTGTGGTAAGAACTAGTCGATACAGCATGATCGACAACTACAAGTTTATCGCTAGAGACTGCAACTTTACAGACCTCGATGTCAATCACAGCTTCAACGTAATCAAGGTCTTTAAAAACACCTTTGCGGACTCGATGGGCTTATACGGCTGTACATTCGACAACATAACTGGCCACGTACTCAACCTAGACAAGGAGACAGATGATATAGGTATCTACAATGCCGAGAACATCACCGTGCGAGACTGCACCTTTAAGGATATCGGTGGTGTGGCCGTACACCTCTATCGAGGAGGTAGAGATGAGAGCACATTTGGCCCTATACTAGATATGAGCAATACTACCCTGAATAATGTAGGCCACAACAAGCGCAACAAGCACGGTGCAGCGGTGGCACTACATGGTGTACAATACGCTGACATGGAGAACCTCTCGTTTACCAAAAGTAAAAAGCTCGACCTACACCTTGTCGTTGGAGAGCCTATCATCAAAATTGCTAATTCCACTTTTACAGCATCTGAGGGTATCCTCTCGAATGATCCGAAGTACACATCAGAAAATGTAATCGTCAAATAGTGAAATATCAACAATATCATATCGTCCTCCTCATTGCGATCATCTATACAGGTATCTGCGTAGGTTGCAAGACAACAGCCGTCGCACAAGTTCAGGAGGTAAGTACTACGTCGCAGTACCCACCTCTATTCGATCAAGTCATAGAGCAGTCCATCGCATCTATGGCGCCTGTACTCACTGGCGAAATCTCTATACCTACGCCTAAGGATATGGGTGGTGGATATACACACGAGCAACACAAGCAAAACTATCGCAACCTACAGCTCGCTGGCCAACTCTACACGATCACTGGTGATGTCGCCTATGCCGACTATATCAAGAAGGTCTTTTACAAGTATGCCGACGCATACCCTACATGGCCGCCCCACCCTACTAACCGGTCGTACGCTGTGGGTAAGATTTTCTGGCAGTGCCTTAACGACTCCAACTGGATGGTATATGGCTCGCAAGCGTATGATGCCGTGTACGACTACCTTACAGCAGCAGAACGTACCTATATAGAGGACAACTTCCTCAAGCCATATGCTGACTATATATCGGTTGACAATCCTAAGTTCTTTAACCGGGTACACAACCACTCTACATGGGGTAATGCTGCTGTAGGGATGGTGGGTCTAGCCACTAGAGACGAGGCCCTCGTACAGCGAGCCCTTTATGGATTGCAGCTCGACGAGGTAGACCTTAAGGCCAAGGACAATGATGGCGGATATATCTACGAGGAGGGCAAGGCCAAGGCTGGCTTTTTTGCACAGATAGACTACTCCTTTTCTCCGGATGGCTACTATGGTGAGGGACCTTACTACCAACGCTACGCCATGCTACCCTTTATGATCTTTGCACAGGCGTTAGACAATGCTAAACCAGAATTAGAGATATTCGCATATCGAGATAGCCTATTGATCAAGGCAGTAGAGGCACTCATGTATCAGACTACGCAGGATGATGCTTTCTTCCCGATTAACGATGCGCAGAAGGGCATGTCTATCCACTCTAACTCTGTGGTGACCGCCGTTGATATAGCATTTGCCGCAAGTAAGAAAGACGTGTTTTTGGCTGCAGCCGAAAAGCAAAATACCGTCCTACTCACAGAGCAGGGGCTAGCAGTAGCGCAGGCACTAGAGCGAGGATTTGACGAGCCATTCATCAAGCAATCGATCAATCTACGTGACGGGTATGATGGTACCGAAGGCGGACTCGCCATACTACGTGCAGGCGACCCAGATGAACAAACGACAACGGTGGTCAAGTACACCGCTCAGGGTATGGGGCACGGACACTACGACAAACTAGGGATACTCGTTTACGATGGAGCGACTGAGGTACTACAAGACTACGGCGCAGCACGATGGGTCAATATCGAGCAGAAAGGAGGAGGTCGCTACCTCAAAGTCAATAAGTCGTGGGGTAAGCAGACCGTCGCTCACAACACCCTAGTCGTCGACCAGCAATCACACTTCGGCGGTAAGTATGAGAAAGCGAATGCCAACCACTCTGACCTCATATTTTACAATGTAGATAATGACAAGTGTCAAGTAGTAGGTACGATAGAGGAGAATGCCTACCCAGGTGTGACGATGAGGCGATACGTAGCCCTATGGCAGGACGATCGACTCGTCAAGCCCGTGACCATAGACATCATGGCAGTCAGTAGTGAAGACGAGCACACCTACGACCTCCCCTATCAGTATGCGGGACAGGTCATGCAGCAGAGCTTTGACTATGCGATCGAGTCGCCACCCACCATCATGGGTAAGAAGCATGGTTATCAGCACCTATACCAAGAAGCCAGCGCCGCGATAGACCAAGACGGCATGCAGTTCAATTGGTTTAAGGATATGAAGTTCTACACCTTAACGACTAATGCTCAGGTAGGTGATGAGGTGATACTCGCCAGAGCTGGGGCTAATGACAGGAGCTTTGACATCAGAAGAGATGCGCTATTGATCACACGAGCTAGGGGCAAGAGTCGGACCTTCGTCTCATTGATAGAGAGCCATGGGACCTACAGTACTGTTACAGAAGTACCCATCCAGCCATATAGTCAACTCAGGTCAGTCAATATCATGGAAGAAGACGAAAAGAGCATCAGCCTTAGAGTAGATGCCGTAGATAGCATGAGTTGGACAATACAGATCGATAAGACAACAGGAAATACAACTATAAATACCAAAAAATAGCACAGCAATATGAAACTAGACATTCAGCCAACGAAAGGATTTTGGCACGGCGACGAGACAGAGTGGGAAGAAGTAGGTCCAGGTCTACGTAGACAGGTAATGGGATATGACGATAAGCTCATGCTCGTGAAGGTAGACTTCGCCGAAGGAGCAGTCGGTATGATGCACAAGCACTATCACTCGCAATGTACGTATGTGGTAAGTGGCGAGTTTGAAATGACCATCGGCGAGGAGACCAAGACACTTAAAGGTGGAGACTCCTTCTATATACTACCACACCTGATGCACGGTTGTGTATGTACCAAACCAGGTATGCTAATCGACGTATTTAGCCCAGCTCGAGAAGACTTTTTAGGGTATGAACAACTAGATCTAGAGACATGGCCAGCCAAGTAGCAAGGACTTATAAAGGACTGCGATGGTGGGTCATAGCTCTCGTCGCCCTAGCTACGGTGATCAACTACATCGACAGGCAGGCACTAGGTACGCTATGGCCTGACATCGCGGCAGACCTATACCCAGATAAGGACTCGGATGGTCGTAAGGAGATCTATGCGTGGATTACCGGTAGCTTCATATTTTTCTACGCTGCAGGACAGGCTATCTTCGGAAAGATCTTTGACTGGATAGGCACTCGGCTAGGGTTTGCGATCTCGATAGGCGTCTGGTCGATAGCAACGGCGCTACACGCCTTCGCTCAAGGATCATGGATGTTTGCGATATTTCGCTCCATCCTTGGTTTTGCAGAGGCCGGTAACTGGCCAGGTGCCGCTAAGGGCAATGCAGAGTGGTTCCCTACACATGAGCGGGCTTTTGCCCAAGGCTTGTTTAACTCAGGTGCTGCCATAGGTGGTATCATAGCCCTACCTGCCATTGCCTTTCTCTCGATATACATGAGCTGGCAGATGATTTTCATCACTATAGGTGCCCTAGGTCTACTGTGGCTACTGCCATGGTTTTTGATCGTCAAAGCGCCACCTCAGTATCACCCCAACATCACTGAAGACGAGAAGAACTATATACTCTCTGGTCAGGTAACTGTTACTGAGGACGATGATGAGGATACAGAAGCGTACAATCCTGATACGGCAGAGCTACTAAGCCACAAAGAAAGCTGGGGAGTAATACTCGCTTCAGCAGCCATAGATCCCATTTGGTGGTTATTCATCGTATGGATCCCTATCTATCTTAACGGCGTGTACGGTATGGATGTAAAGACGATTGGGATATATGGCTGGGTACCCTACGTAGGCGCTATGCTGGGAGCCTGGTATGGTGGCCTACTCGCTCAACGCAAGATAAAGATTGGCTGGGATATCAATAAGACTCGTAAGTACGTCATCACCCTAGGGTGTCTGATTATGCTACCGTGTTTCTTTTTACTGATTGACCCTTCTATCTTTGCAAGATACGGCAATATGGTCTTAGGATATGTCAATATAACAATGGATGCACCTACTTCGGCTGTCATCATTATGGCCCTTATCTTATTTGGATTTCAGACATCTATCGGAAATGTACAGACGCTACCAAGTGATCTATTTAACAAAGGGACGGTGGGTACGCTATCAGGTCTGGCCGGCATGGGAGCTAAGCTAGGCGCCTTTGGTCTTACGATCTTAGTACCTAAGCTGACCGCTGGTGACAACTATGCGCCAGCATTTATCGTCGGTGCTGCACTGACGGTCATTGCTTTATTCGCAATATGGGTACTTATACCTCGCGTTAAGCCCATTCAACCTCATTCTTAAAACACACAATACAAATACATTATATGAAACTTAAAGGAAAAATAGCACTCGTAACTGGTGCTACAGGCGGTATCGGATTTGAAGTAGCGAAGCAGCTAGGCAAAGAAGGTGCTACAGTAATCATCAATGGTATCGACGATGCAGCTGGAGCCGACCGCTTAAAGACGCTTACTGATGCAGGTGTCACAGCAGAGTACTACGGATTTGACGTTACTAACGAAGACATGGTCAATGACCACATCAAAACGATCGGTGACAAGTACGGCAAGATCGATATCCTAGTCAATAACGCTGGAGGTCTTGGTGGCAGATCACGATTTGAGGTAATGACGACTGACTTTTACCGTAAGGTGATGGCGCTTAACCTTGATTCTGTATTCTTCGCCTCTAGAGCAGCTATACCCTACCTAAAGAAAGGTACTGACGCAACGATCATCAACTTCACGTCCAATGCAGGATGGAATGCTGGTGGCCCAGGCGCTGGTATATATGGTACGTCTAAAGCAGGTGTCCACGCTATCACTAGAGCCCTAGCCAAGGACCTAGCGGAGTACGGTATCAGAGTCAACGCAGTATCACCAGGTACGATCGACACAGACTTCCACAAGCAGATCAAGTCAACCAAGCCGGAAGTATTTAAGTCATGGGCTAACAATATTATGCTAGGCCGTCTAGGTCAGCCTGAAGATGTAGCGGCAGTCGTTGCCTTCTTGGCCAGTGCTGATGCAGGATTTATCACTGCAGAGACGATACAGATCGGTGGTGGACAGGCGCTAGGTATATAATCATCAAGCAAAAGCAAATCAACAGATGAAGAAGATAGTCACATTCGGAGAGATCATGCTAAGACTTAGCCCTCCGGGTTATAGTCGGTTTTCTCAGACCTATAGTTTTGATGTAGTATATGGTGGTGGAGAAAGTAACGTCGCTGTATCTCTAGCGAACTATGGTCTTAGTAGCTCATTCGTATCACGGATACCTAGCAATGATATCGGCGAGTGTGCTATCATGGAGTTGCGTAAACGTGGCGTAGATACCAGCAAGGTACTACGGGGCGGTGATCGACTCGGTATATACTTCTTAGAAACTGGGGCAGTGAGCAGAGGGAGCAAGGTCGTTTATGATCGAGCTCACTCTGGCATGGCCACTATCCAAGCTGGGATGGTTGACTGGGATGAGGTCTTTAAGGATGCCGATTGGTTTCACTGGACAGGTATCACGCCTGCCTTATCGCAAGGTGCAGCAGATGCATGCCTAGAAGCGATCCAAGCAGCTAATCGACTAGGCGTCACTGTATCGACTGATCTCAACTATCGCAAGAAACTGTGGAAGTACGGCAAGTCACCAATGGATATCATGCCCGAGCTTACGGCTGGCTGTGACGTCATACTAGGTAATGAGGAGGATGCCGAGAAGCACTTCGGCCTACATCCTGATGGCGTAGACGTCACGCATGGCGGGTCAGTAGATGCAGATGCATACCTCTCTGTCCTTCAAAAGCTGATGGAGATGTTCCCGAGAGCGAAGAAGGTCATTACGACACTTCGCGGATCTATCTCCGCCTCTCACAATAGCTGGTCAGGCGTACTCTGGGATGGCAAAACACTATTTAAGGCGCCTACCTACCAGATTACCGATATCGTAGACCGTGTAGGTGGTGGTGATAGCTTTATGGGTGGCCTTATCTATGGGCTGCTGACCTATGATGGCGACGATCAGAAAGCCCTGAACTTTGCAGTAGCAGCCTCTTGCCTCAAGCACACGATCAAAGGCGATGCAAACCTTGTCACGATCGATGAGGTAGAAAAGCTGATGAGTGGTGATGCTAGTGGTAGGGTGAGTCGATGATTTTTACAATTGATAATTGCTAAGTGGGATGGGTTCGTGAATTGATAATTATTAATTGACAATGGACAATTACTAAGCGGGATGGGTACTTTTTAATTGACAATTGATAATTGAAAAGCGTGATGGGGTCTTTTAATTGACAATGTACAATGGCTAAATAGGATGAGTAAAATGGACAATTACTAAGCGGGATGGGTACTTTCTAATTGACAATGCAAAATGGCTAAGCGTGGTGGATTCAATGGACAATTGCTAAACGCCATGTGGACCGTAAAGAAAATACCAGACATTTGTCAATTGAACAAAAAACACGAGACCATTATCAATTATCAATTGACTACACAACACAAGCTAATTGTCAATTGAACACGAAACACACTAAAGCCGATACCTATGAAACGAAATGTGGTCAAAGAAAAGACGTACGCATTCTCAGTCAAAGTAATTAGGCTATGTCAGTATTTGCAGAGCGAAAAGAAGGAGTTTATACTATCTAAGCAGCTAATAAGAAGTGGTACTAATCCTGGTGCAATGGTACGGGAAGCAGAACATGCCCAGAGTCGTAAAGACTTCGTACACAAAATGTCAATAGGTCTTAAGGAAATAAATGAGTCGGAATACTGGATAGATCTATTATATGACACCGGCTACATATCAAAAGACCAGTATGACTCGATCATGTGGGAAGCTAAACAAGTTCTTAAATTGATGATTGCTATCGTAAAGACGACTAGGGAGAAAATGCACAATGGCTAAGTGGGATGGGATCAATTGATAATTGCTAAGCGGGATGGGGTCTTTTAATTGACAATGTACAATGGCTAAGTGGGATGGGATCAATGGACAATTGCTAAGCGTGGTGGGTTCTTTTAATAGACAATGCACAATGGCTAAGCGTGATGGGGTCAATGGAAAATTGCTAAGCGTCACATAATCACTAAAGGCAAGTTAAGCCAATTGTCAATTGAACACGAAACACAAGCTATTTATCAATTGAACACAAAACACAAGCTAATCAAAGAGACAAAAAGTAAAGAAAATGGC
>CAYMFD010000120.1:0-10499 GCA_964389475.1 uncultured Saprospiraceae bacterium | reverse complement strand
GATTTGATATCTACTTGTATGAGAAAGGGCAAGAGGCAGTGGGCTTTCGGGTGTCTGATCCACGAGACTTGAGACTTATCAATGCCATCGAAGACCTAAAGGAGCCAACGACAATAATACTCGATAATGTCATCCTAGATAAGGACGGCGACTATCTTAATATGGTGCACCGGTATGAGTTCGTGGTAGAGTAGGTGTGGGTGTCTTGCACCGAAGGTTTGCTAGTAGTAGGGGAGTCTGTCACTTTACGATGAGGTGCAACATGCGATAGCCCGCTTTGTTGACATGTCTAGGAGTTGTTTGACACATAAAATAATGTTAGATTTGCTTCAAATGCAAGAGCTTACAGACCCGAACGATGACAATAAACATATACCTATTGGGGGTACCCTGGGCATTTTAGCCTATGGTTACCGTGGCATCATGGCTTGGCGACAAGTGAGGCATGAGCATGCACAAAAAATGCAGGCTCAGGCCGTAAAAGTAAAGGCCCAGCATGAAGAAAACTAAGACTTTAGTCATAGGATGGGATGCGGCCGATTGGAAATTTCTAACTCCGCTTATGGATCAAGGGCTGATGCCCAATCTTAAGAAGTTAGTAGAAGGTGGAGTGTCTGGCCGGTTATCTACCTTAGATCCTCCCTTATCTCCAACACTATGGACTAGTATAGCAACGGGTAAGCGACCTTATAATCATGGCATCCATGGATTCTCAGAACCTACACCAGATGGTAAAGGCCTGAGACCTATCAATATCACATCTCGTAAGTGTAAGGCGATATGGAATATATTTACTCAACATAACCTCAAATCACACATCGTTGGATGGTGGCCCTCTCATCCTGCAGAGCCGATCAATGGTACTATGGTGTCCAATCTATATCAGAAGTCAAAAGATAAGGATATTGCTAATTGGCCAATGTTGGACGGTACGGTACATCCAAAAGAAAATGAAGACTTATACAAGAAGCTTAGGGTTCATTATAGAGAGATTACAGGGAACCATGTAGAACCATTCATACCAAAGCTCAAAGAAATAGACCAATCAAGCGATAAAAGAGCTGGAGGACTAACAGGTTTAATTTCGGAGTGTGCTTCTATACACTGTGCTGCAACATATATACTAGAAAACGAAGACTGGGATTTTGTAGGTGTATATTATGATGGCATCGATCATTTCTGTCATGGTTTTATGAAGTACCATCCCCCAAAAAGAAAACATATATCACAGCAAGATTTTGACCTGTATAAAGATGTGATTAATGGAGCATGCAGATATCATGATATGATGCTTGGAAGACTTATGGAGCTTGCTGGAGAAGATACAAATATCATGTTGATCAGTGATCATGGATTTCATCCTAATCATAATCGTCCTGTAGTAGTTCCTGAAGACCCAATGGGACCGACTGTTGAGCATAGTCCTTATGGTGTCATTGTAATGAATGGCCCAGATTTTAAGAAAGATGAATTGGTGCATGGAGCGAGTCTTCTGGATATCACACCTACCTTGTTGCACCTGTATGATTTACCAGTAGGCAAAGACATGGATGGTAAAGTGCTGATCAATGCATTCAATGAAAAAAATAAGATTAAAACAATCGATTCTTGGGAAGACGTAGATGGAGAAGATGGATCTCATCCTGAAGGTTTTGAAATGGGTGAGCAACAATCTCAAGAAGAATTGCAGCAACTCATAGAGCTTGGATATATTGAAGACTATGGTGATGATACCGAAAAGGCGATCAAAATGACCTTGGCAGAGAATAAGTTTACACTTGCAAAAGCTTCTATAGATGGCAATGAATGGAACAAGGGAATAGAACTATTAGAACAACTGTACGCAGAGTTTCCTGATAAGATGCATTATGCCTCTAGGCTCATTCACTCATATCAAGTAACAAGTAGACTAAAAGACGCAAGGAAATTAGTGGATCAAGTAAAAGAAAAATTTACCACTAGCAGCGTCCATTTAGATTTACTCGATGGAGGATTACTTTTTTCCGAGAATAAACCCAAGGCTGCAGTAGAAGTTTTTAATAAAGTAAAACGTGAGACAGGCCAGTTCTTCGATATCAACCTCAGAATAGCAGCTGCATATAATAATATGAACGAATTGGATCTTTCTATAAAAGCTGTTGATGAACATATCGCTATAGATCCAGAAAGCGAACGTGCTCTATTTCTGAAAGGACGAATACTTTACAAAAAGGCTAATTACGAAGCTTCATTAGATGCTGCATTAAAGTCTCTTGGTCTTGCTTTTCATAATCCTGCGGCACATTTTCTAGTGGGAGAATGTCTCAATCAGCTAGGCATGTACGAAGACGCCATTGCTGCTTATGAAAAATGTTTAAGTTTCGGAAGTGCATTCAACAAGGCTCGGGTTAGGATAATACACATACTTACAACTCATCTTAATCAGCCAGGTAGGGTGAGACGATACCAATTGGACTTTGATGATAGTATTGAAGGTACGATAAACATTGTCTCAGGTTTGCCGAGGAGTGGTACATCTCTTATGATGCAAATGCTGGAAGCTGGTGGGCAAGATATCTTTACGGATCAATCCAGAGAAGCGGACGAAAGTAACTCCAAGGGCTACTATGAGCACGATGCTGTGAAAAATCTAGAAAAGAAATCACAATTTTTAGTGGAAGCTGTGGACCAAACTGTGAAGGTTATAGCCAATCTGGTTCCTTATCTCCCATCGAAATATCGATACAAGATTGTATTTATGAATCGAGAACTCATGGAAATCTTACAATCTCAACAAAAGATGTTGATAAGAGATGGAAAAAAGATAAAAGAGGATGTCCTACCACTTGGACTCCTTAATAAATATGAAACCACGCTTGCAAAGACCAAACAATGGATGTCCGCTCAACGGAACATCGAATTTATAGAAATAAATTATTCAGATATACTACATGCACCATTCGAACAATCATTAAAAATTCACCAGTTTTTCTCTGATGATCTCAATCCTGAAGCCATGTCTACAGTACCAGATCCGAAACTATACAGAGAAAGACGAATACAAAACAAACCAGTATGAAACAGCAACTACAAACAAAATTAGAGAATTACAAGACCAGCATTTCTCAAAAAGAAGTGACTTCGGATCTTAAGAAGATAGGTCTATCTAGTGCTGCAGCATTGGCGGCGATTGTGGTGGCTCCTGTAGAACTTACTAGCCAAGTGGTATGTGGCAATATGGGAGCACCCACTCGTACGGTCGGAGATTGTAATGGTGACTTGTCATGGGCTGCGGCTTTTTATGATTGCGCTTTTTTCGACTTTGATGGCGATGGTGTCAATGAGCTTCAGGTTATGTATTATTGGGGATCTGGTTGGTACTACTCCTACAATAACAAACCGGCAAACGCATACTTTGATCCGATAGGTACAAATGTGCTTAAAGCTGACTTGAGTATAAATGCCGGTTTGACTTTTCCATTAGCGCCTACGCAAACATCATATAGCTATTATAGTACGTATAAAAATCATATTTATTACATTCCACTGTCTGGTGGCAATGGTTACGGTTTTATCACATTTGATGCGAATCATAACCCAGTAGGCCCGCATCCTGTAACTGGGCTTGCAGGAACTTCATATCAAACAGCCTCTCCAGAAATGTGGGGTGCACAGACAGGGATTGTCTTAGCTGACTTGGAGGTACAAAATGGTCCTGTACCAGATGAAAGTAATCTAGAGTCGTGTGAGGTTCTTAAGCCAGTGACTCTACCAGTTGAGCTATCAAGATTCGAAGCAGTTGCTAAGGAGAAGTCTATTATCCTAAGCTGGTCTACTGAAACGGAGTTAAATAATTCTGGTTTTTCTATTGAAAGAAGTACAAATGGTAGGGATTTCGGTGAGATAAGCTTTGTAGAAGGTGCCGGCAGCTCTAGTAGAGCTGAAGACTATACATACGAAGATACTACACCGAAACAAGGTGTAAACTATTATTACAGATTACGACAAATAGATTTTGATGGCACTACAGATTTGTCTATTGTGAGATTGGCTGGTGTACGGTCAACAAAGCCTGTATTTTCTGTAGGTCCTAACCCTGCTTCTGGTCAAACAACTATTAATCTACAAGCTGTAAAAAGTGGTGAGGGTGAGGTGCATATAATTGATAAATCAGGACAAGTAGTTGCCAGTCAAATAATAGAGATTAGTGACGGAAGTAATTCTTATAACTTAGATTTAAATGATTTGGTATCAGGTATATATTTTGTTAGGTTATCAGATGGAGTCGAGCTTAAATATGAAAAGTTGATAGTACTATAACTTACCAGCTGGAATCAAGTTATAAATGCGACACCTAATAATTTAAGTTCTTGTTTCATTATGAAGGTAGGGCTTCTGTAGCCATATCGCTTTCTAGGACGATCATTTATTTTTTTACAGTAGTTTTCTAGGTCCTCTTTGCTCACCTTAGTTAAGTCTGTTTTCTTGGGTATGTATTGTCTGAGTAGACCATTGAGATTTTCATTACTTCCCCTTTGATACGACTTGTATCGATGAGCAAAGTAGAAGTCTATGTCTAGAGAGTTACTGATCAGCTCATGCTGAGCAAACTCTAGCCCATTGTCCGAAGTAATCGTATGTAGCACGTCCTTAAGGTTGTCAAGTTGATTAATGGCTACTTCGGCTGTCCATCCTGCAGATCTCACGGGTATCTTCTGTGCCCACAGATATCCTGTCTTGCGATCATTGATCGTGACTATGGCGCCTTTGTGGTGTTCGCCGATAATAGTATCGATCTCTAAGTCGCCAAAGCGAGTCCTTTGATTGACTATCGCAGGTCGTTGGTCTATATCTATACGGTTCTTTATCAGTGATCTACTACGTTTTTGTCGGCCTCTCTTATGTCTTTTGCGTCCTTTGTTTCGCAAGTGCATGTAGAGCTTACCACCACCATGCTTATCTTCCCAGATATACTGGTAGATTCGCTCGTTTGAATCCATAGTGATCTGTTGGCTACGGCAATATCCATTGATCTGGTCTGGAGAGTAATCTAGCTGGAGCATACTGTCTACCTGTTGTTGGACTTTTGATGTAAATCTTATATGCTTGTTCTTTGCCCTGTGCCTAGACACACACTTTTGATGAGCTGTACGGGCACAGTAGTGTCCCATTTTACCATTACGCTTGATCTCCCTGCAAATCGTGCTATGGTGCACATCGAGTCTAGAGGCAATCTGTCTACTTGATAGATCTTGCTCATGTAAGGAGGCTATCTGATATCTTTGCTGTTCGGTAAGGTGCTTCACATATTGCGACTTTGGACGGAAGGAATATAGAAGCACTTTTCCATTCAGCAGAAAGAGACCCAGCTTTTGTTGGGCCTTTTTCTCTGATAAAAGAATCACCTACACTATTTCCGATAGTGTCGCATTTATGGGTTGATAGCAAGACTTGCATTAAAGATGTGTTTTAAAAACTTCTTTTTGGATCTGGCAAAAGGCACTTCTACTGCAGAGTTAAGCGTTATAATTCTTGTTCGGAAGTTGATACTACTGATATGATCAATATTTATGCAGTAGGATTTATGTACTCGTATGAATAAGTAATCCAGCACTTGTTTTTCGTAAAAGCGCAGGGTCCTAGCGCTTAGTATCTTTTGCTTGTTGACATGGATGTACGTATAATTTCTACAACCCTCTAGATAGGCTACCTCCGACAATTCTAAGTACAGATTGTCGCCAACTAGGGGTATCGTGATTGTTGGCTGTGCCTGTATGTCTAGTGTTTTTGTGCTCATGGTATGGGCCTATTAATAGTTGTAGGTGCGGAATCAATAAGAGATTGATGTCCTTGTCTAGTCTCACAACTAGATGCTTATTATCGACCTACCAGCATCAAAAGATCTAGCTTCGGTAGAATCACAATTAGCTGAGACAAATCTCTGGTTAATATGATCCAACCAATGGTAAAAATCTGTCAAAGGCTAGCATAAATACGACACTTTAAGTAGGTGAGACTTGTTGCTATGCCCTCATGTAGTCGATGAGCTAAGGTCAGAATGGAGCTTACACGTTATGTATCACCTTGTCGATTCTAAGTCGGCTGGGGTCAATCTCAGATTGGTACTGACGATGCGAAGTAGGTTATTCCATTTTAATTTGAGGAGGTTAATGGGGCCCAGAGTTAGGCTAGACATGGTAGTACTTTAGTATAAAGAATTACAATACCTACGGTAGTTTTAGGTTAGAGGGGTATCAACAAACAAAGGGTGACATTACTGCCACCCTCTGACCAAAACCTCATTTAAGCCACTGTTTTCGTAACCATGTTGCTATCTCAATGTAAATACCCTCGAAACATTAAAGCCGAAGTGTATATCACCGTCTAACCAATTACCAACTGTTTCAGTGATATAGCCTTTTTCGATCATGCTCGTCGAATTAGTAAAATGTAGTTGGAAGACGTGTCCGCCAGTCTCTATGTCAAAACCTAGAGAAAAGGAATTTCTAAAATTACTAGCTAGTTGTCCTTCTGGTACATAGATGTACTCAGCATTAATGGCTACTCGCTTGTTCAGTTTGATTCTTGTTGCTACGGGTAGTGCTAGTACTCCATGCGACTCATCTACACTAGCCACGAGATTGCGATGTACATAGGTAGGTGAGATCTGAAATGAGAAATTATCAGAAAACTTACGACCGATAATCATCTGGGACGTGTAGTACCACCGTGAGCTGGCGGGATTGATCTTCTCCGGATCCTGAAATGGTACTGTCTTTACGGCGGCACTTGTAAAAAACGAAAGTGTGACTGGCACGTTCTTTTTCCCCGACGACTGGCGCAATACCTTGTATTTGATAAATCCATCGTAGGTTTTTTCGAAACTACTCCGCCCTCCGCCAATCATTAGACGGTCTGTAAGTCCATAGTCAAGGCCGATCCTTATCGAAGCTTGGTCAAGACCAAAGAGCTCTGATATACCACCATTTATAAAGCCAAAGCGATGCGATATCTTGAAGTCGAGTACACCAGCGGCTACATTCTCAATCGAATGAAGGTTGATGACCCGAGTCGTCTTGAATGCGGCTGTTGCATAAGTGGTTACAGGCTCCTCTTCTCCTAATAGTGATAGCAAGTCTGACTCCTGTGCAACCAGAGTGAGTGTTGACCACAGTAGAGTTGTAGCCAGTAAATACTTAAGCATAAACTGTTATTATAGTAATTGGTAGTTGGCATTGACTGATATTTCGACCTCTTTGGCAATGTTGTCTTTGACCAAATTTGGAATGGCAATATCAAAATCTGCAACCAACACTGCAAATTGACATGTGCCATTGACCTGACCATCGGTAACCGTAAATGTAATCTTAGAGCTTACTGACTTCTTAATACCTCTGATCTCAAGTTCACCATCAACTGTAGTTGTGTAGGTGCCATCTGTACTGAGATCGATAGACGCTATGTCTGCTATTGTTCCTTTAAACATGGACTTCGGAAACTTAGTACTCTCCATGTAGTTTTCGTTGAAGTGTTCTTCCATCAAGGCTTTCTTAAACTTAAAGGCACTAATCAATACTGCCCACTCTACAGCTCCGGTCTCAACGTCAAGTACCGATGTAGCTTTACTATTTGTGGCAGTTATCTCTTCCATGGGAGCACTTGATAAAAATTGAATGTCCCCATCCCGAGTAAAGTACTTTTGCGCTTGTAGGGTGAGCCCCTGTAGGATAATAGCAGTTATTACAATAGTTGTTTTCATGTTACTTCGTTGTTGTTCAATTAGAGATGACGCATTTAGTCAATAAGACATCTTGTAAGTATCCAGCGCAGAGACCTTTTATGGTGATTTGGTTGCCTACTTCGTATTTAGTGCTATTAACTGCCATCTCACAAACGACAGAGGACAGCGGGTTTGAACTAGCCAGTATGATGGACTGCGAGTTTTCTGAAGAGTTGATGTTGGCGATCGTACCACTTACTGTCACTATCTTATTGAGGTATGCTGCATTAGCATCCTCTTCGTTGTTTCGGTAGTTGTTGACGAGATCCGTTGCGTCTATGGAGACTTGGCTTTTACCAGATACAGCGCTTTCTGCCGGTTTGTTAAACAGATATAGACCATATGCCCCGCCGAGGACCCCAGCAAGGACGAGTACTGTTAGTATTTTTTTCATCTGTGAGCGGAGCTTAATTATTTAATGCACCGTCACTGACCCATGCTGAGATCTTATCAATATTACAATCGGAGAGTTTGGCTCCACCCTGTGGCATAGCTGAGAATCCTGCATCGTGTCGCACAGCGCCTATCAGGCGTCCTGCATCGACAACTGTGACCACGTCAGTATGGTTGTCTAGTGTGATACCTCCAAAATTGGATGAGGCATTATGACAGCCGTTACAACTGTTGTTAAACATTACAAGGACATCGTCCTGAAAGCTGACATCGTCTGTGTCGCAGGTGTCTCCCGGATTAATTACCTCGTCTACATCAGTGCTACATGCAACGATACTGATAGAAGTAATGAGTAGTAGAAAAAGATAGCTTTTCATAGGGCTTAATTTTGTAAAGGAATAGCAGTTGTTGCTCAGTGTGTGAGCTGCAACACAAAATTAGCGTCCATGATAGCCTGGCATTGTTCGCAAAAACGCCAAAAACTAACACTTTTCAGACATTGAAGCACTATGCGAAGCTAGATGGTGGGGCTCCGAACTCTTTCTTAAAGCAGCTAGAGAAATAGGAGAGACTAGTAAAACCAGTTGAGTAAGCTGCCTCTTTGATACTTTTCTTTTCTTGCAGTATTATCTCTTTAGCCTTATGCAGTCTGACTGACCGAATAAGTTGGTTGGGTGATTTATTCGTTATTGCTTTGATTCGTCTCTGTAATTGGCGAGAGCTAATGCCCACATCTTGAGACAATTGCTGGATATTGTAGGTGTCATCTGTAAGGCGACTCTCTATGCTTAGCATAACTGCCTCAAGGAGAGAGGCACTTTTACTCTTGTATTCTGCAAAATAAAGCGACGATTCATCTTCGACGGCATCTGTATGTTCTCGCGCTTCTTCCCTGAGATTTAGGATTTCTAGTTGGCGAGTAGACGAAATAGTAAGTAGTCCATAATCGTCAAACTCTAAGCCAGTACCAGAAAGCAAGTTGTTGAGTGTACTAGTAATTAAGATCTGATTTCCTTTAGTATGCTCTATGATTTTTTTAGTTACTGCTAGAGTCATTCCTGCGATGTAGCGATCATCAAGGAGACTGACTTCGCCTATATGTAAACCTTGCGAGGTGGTAAGGCCATGTGATAGTGCAGCAGACTTGATACTGATAGCACAGTGGACCGCTTTACTAGGACCGTTAAAGGTTGCTACAATGTAGTCATCATCGTGCTGTGCAATATTGCCAAGATAGGTGTGTACGATACCTTCCACTGCTTTACTAAAGACCGTCGAGGCGACTTTGTCCGTGGTCTTTTTATTATTGATTTTTACTAGAAGTATCGTCGATAGAACAGTCGTGTACTCATACTCTCGACAATCATGATCGATAAAGTGTATCATTTGCTCGAGCACATCAACAGTCTCACCTACCCAGAATAGATGATCTTCTCCTGGGAATTCGATTAGCTTGGCCCCTTTAATACAGTTAGCTAGATATCGACCTTCTTCTACCTTTACGTCAATGTCGTTGGTCCTATAAAGTAGTAAGGTAGGTACAGAAATGGTGTCAAGAATACCACGGATGTCTATTTTGGTATTCATCTTGGTAAGGGCGAGGGCAGCACTAGGGCTAGCACCTGATCGAAAGTACCTGGCCAGCCATTCCATAAATCGACCATTGTTGGCCATACTTGGTGCTAGTGATACGAGGTCCATTTCTCCAGATCCCCAGTGGTTATCGATCATGTCGTAGACCTTCTGGCGTTCTTTCTTGGTTGGTGCCCATGGATAGTCTTCTGACCATTCTCTTTTGGCAAATGAGCCGAATGAGATAAGGCCCTCAACACGATCTGGATAGGTAGCCGCGAAGAGTGCCGATACGGACCCTCCTTCAGAATGACCAAAAAGTATTGCTTTTTCAGACCCGATGGCGTCCATTACTGCACGGATATCGTCCATTCTTTCTTCGAGTGTAGAAAGGTCCGATACCCGATCTGATAATCCTGTACCTCGTTTATCAAAGAGGATAATACGACACACTTTAGATAGAGACTTAAAGAAAGATACGAGCTCGGGATTATCCCAGATGTAATCGATATTAGATATCCAGCCAGGGATGTAGACTAGATCACGATTGCCAGCACCAAATACTTGATAGGCAATGTTGATGCGTCCGCTCTTAGTGTATTTTGTACTTGGCTTCAAACCTGATCAATCTTTATCAAAAAAAGGTGTTTTGAGTACTAGCATCAGGCAAGTGGTAACCTCTACACCCGCTCAATCACCATTGCAAATCCCTGCCCAACACCTATACACATCGTAATCAGTGCATACTGCCCGCCTGTTATTGATAACTCGAGAG
>CAYMFD010000119.1:0-10541 GCA_964389475.1 uncultured Saprospiraceae bacterium | reverse complement strand
GTGAGATCTTGCGTAAGCAAGTGATCACGTATCGGTGTGATACTCATCGACTAAGTACAAGTGACGCTTAGTCGTCGATGAGTGTCATACTCGAGTAGTGAGATCTTGCGTAAGCAAGTGATCACGTATCGGTGTGATACTCATCGACTAAGTACAAGTGACGCTTAGTCGTCGATGAGTGTCATACTCGAGTAGTGAGATCTTGCGTAAGCAAGTGATCACGTATCGGTGTGATACGATTCTAGACTAAGCAGATAGACATAGGTTATTAAGTAACAATAATCCTTAAGGGGCGAGTGCAACTGCACTCGCCCTTTCTTTATTGAAGTAAAGAGTAGTCAGAGCGGTCTTAGCCGATTTGATATAGAGAGTGTAGACAAGGCTTGATTTCGTGACCTGTACAGCAGTCCTTATCTATGCGTAAAGGGGGGGAGTAGCTCACCTTCCAGTCATCCAAACGAGCGAACCTTGCCTAACTATCGGACGGTAGGCAGGCGCGGAGCTGGCAGTTGGTTGATATGGCCGTTGTCCGCGATTCTGTCGAAGGGTAGTCATGGCCAGGCTGACTGGCACAAAGGGTAGGACCTTGGCGACATCAACTTGAATCGTTTCTACCATGGTATATGCGCCAAGTCTAGTTTAACATATTACTGTCTACACATAAACCTATACACCAGCATCTGCAGAAAGAGTGATATAAAAAAAAGAGCTGCCAACACGGTTGACAACTCCTCTATAATCTTTCAAGTACTGTAGGTGCTATTACGACCCTAGATACTGCTTGAGTAGCTTAGATCTACTTGCGCTACGTAGTTTGTTGATCGCTTTGTCCTTTATCTGTCTTACCCTTTCTCTTGTAAGGCCAAACTTCTCACCGATATCCTCTAGAGACATTGGATGCTCTACGCCGATACCGAAGTACAGCTTGATGACATCACTCTGTCGCTCAGTAAGCGTACCTAATGATCGCTCAATCTCTGCTGCCAGACTCTGGCTGTAGACGAGGTCGTTATCAGTAACAGGGGTCTTTTTATTTTCGAGTACATCGAGTAGACTATTATCCTCTCCATCAACGAATGGCGCATCCATAGATACGTGCCTAGCAGCCACGCCAAGAGTGGTCTCTACCTCCTCCGTATTGATATCTAGCAATTCGGCTAGCTCTGATGCCGACGGCTCTCTTTCGAACTCTTGCTCTAGCTCACTGAAGGCTCTGTTGATCTTGTTAAGCGACCCGACTTTGTTAAGTGGTAGACGTACGATCCTTGACTGCTCTGCTAGCGCCTGGAGAATAGATTGTCTGATCCACCATACAGCGTAAGAAATAAATTTAAATCCTCTCGTCTCATCAAAACGTTGCGCTGCCTTGATCAGACCCAAATTACCCTCATTGATAAGGTCAGATAGTGACAGTCCCTGGTTCTGGTACTGCTTAGCTACAGAAACAACGAAACGCAAATTGGCCTTGGTAAGGGCTTCAAGTGCTAACTGATCTCCCTGCTTAATGCGCTGTGCCAGAGACACTTCCTCTTCGGGAGTGAGTAGATCTACCTTGCCTATTTCTTGTAAGTACTTCTCTAATGACTGACTCTCTCTGTTAGTTATAGACTTGGTAATCTTGAGCTGTCTCATGTAGGATATTTAGTTAGATAATAGAGTAAGGGCTGCTCACGCTTGCAATTAGCCACAGCATACAAACTTAGAACTAAAATAGTCAAATGTCAATGCCTAGTACGACGTAATTACCCAATTACGCCGAGTTCTTTGCCGACCTTGGTAAATGCCGAAATCGCATGTTCGAGATCTGCTCGCTCGTGTGCGGCACTGATCTGTACACGTATCCTAGCTTTACCCTTAGGCACTACTGGATAGAAGAAACCGATAACGTAAATTCCCTCGTCAAGTAGGCGGTCAGCAAAGCGCTGAGAGAGTGCTGCATCATATAGCATTACGGGCACGATAGGGTGGGTGCCTGGTATGATGTCAAATCCCGCGTCTACCATGCCTTGCCTGAAGAAATCGGTATTGGACTCGAGCTTATCACGTAGAGCTGTGCTGCCACTCAATACATCGAGTACAGCTATACTGGCACCTACGATGGCGGGAGCTAGGGTGTTGCTAAAGAGATATGGACGACTCTTCTGACGTAGCATCTCGACGATCTCTTTGCTAGCCGCAGTAAATCCGCCACTGGCTCCTCCTAGCGCCTTGCCAAAAGTACCGGTAACTATATCTACGCGACCTAATACACCGCAGTGCTCGGCACTACCTCTACCCGTCATACCGGTAAATCCTGTCGCATGGCAGTCGTCTACCATCACTAGTGCACCATACTTGTCTGCTAGGTCACAGACCTTATCTATCTGAGCGATAATGCCATCCATACTAAAGACACCGTCCGTAGCAATCATGATCCTGCGAGCACCGGACTCTTTGGCTTCTTTGAGCTTGGCCTCTAAGTCCTGCATGTCATTACTGGCATAGCGATATCGGGCAGCCTTACATAGTCTGATACCATCGATAATACTAGCATGATTGAGGCTGTCACTGATGATGGCGTCTTCTTTATTGAGTAAAGGCTCGAAGAGACCTCCATTAGCATCAAATGCCGCAGCGTATAATATAGCATCCTCACACCCGACAAAGGCAGCAATTTTCTGCTCTAGCTCCTTGTGGATATCCTGTGTTCCGCATATAAATCGGACACTTGACATACCAAAACCATGGGTGTCGATAGCTGCTTTGGCAGCACTGATCACATCAGGGTGGCTCGATAGACCTAGGTAGTTGTTAGCGCAGAAGTTAAGTACCCTACCTCCAGCTCTAGTCTCGATAGCAGCGGCTTGAGGTGTAGTGATGATTCGTTCTTTTTTAAATAGACCCTCCGCTCTCAGTGCCTCAAGTTCTTGCTTTAGTTCTTTATCTATTACTGTATTCATATTTCGATATTGTACTTTAATTTTAGGTTTTTGATCATGTCGTCTGTCATCAGATCGAGGTCATACTGGTGCGACCATGCCCACTCCTCA
Source organism: uncultured Saprospiraceae bacterium (assembly GCA_964389475.1). Taxonomy (GTDB): domain Bacteria; phylum Bacteroidota; class Bacteroidia; order Chitinophagales; family Saprospiraceae; genus CAYMFD01. The sequence continues at coordinate 7,512 of CAYMFD010000119.1, read as the reverse complement.
CGTGCGGTGCTATCATCTATACTACTCGTCCACGAGTCCGCTATTGCTTGACGAAAATCTGGCTTATAGCTTATTGAAAAGTCAGGTAAGTGTCGCTTTATACTGTCTGCCACTTGTGCTGGTGTAAATGACATAGCTGCAAGATTATATCCGATCCTCGTCTTGACGGACGATGCTGGTGCTTCCATGAGCTCGATGGTAGCTCTTATAGCATCATCGATGTACATCATGGGTAGCATGGTGTCCTCTCTGAGAAAACACTCGTACTTGCCAGCCTTTAATGCTTCGTGGTAGATCTCTACGGCATAGTCAGTGGTGCCTCCACCTGGCATGCTCTGGTGACTGATGATACCGGGATATCTGAGAGATCGTACATCTAATCCATACCGCTTGCTGTAGTAGCTGCACCACATCTCGCCGGTAGCCTTGGCTATGCCATATACGGTCTCGGGCTGTAAGGCTACATGCTGACCAGTATCTAGCTGTGGCGTCGTGGGGCCGAATACGGCGATCGTACTAGGAAAGAAAACTTTAGTGATCTGCTCCTTATCCTTGGCAAGCTCTAATATGCTGAGGGTCCCATTGAGATTGATGTTCCAGGTCTTGAGGGGATTCCACTCTCCGCTAGCACTCAGTATTGCGGCTAGATGGTAGATCTGTGTGATACCGTAGTCATCGACAATCTCCTCCAGTCGAGTGGTGTTGAGTATGTCTAGGAAAGTAAATGGGCCGTCACTTTGGTCTGACTCCTGTATGTCGGAGGCGATGACACGATCCTTGCCGTATCGCTGCCGCAAGGCTGCTGTGAGTACGCTGCCTATCTGGCCATTAGCACCAGTGACGAGGATGGTTTCTGTCTTGTTATGAGACATAGGTTGAAGGTTGGTAGGTAGGTCGAAGATAATACGACTATCTATACAATCTTACGACTACTTGGTTTTCTAAACGGTTGCACCAGAGCTATGCCGAGTATGTGTAGAGGTCGTATGAACGGCAGACCCGCTTACTACCTGCTGTTAATGGGCTGTTAAGCGACTGATAACACTTGAATCGACCTTTGATAAGGGAGTAATTTTGCAACACAACATTCATCTAATTCTAACAAAAATAGCATATGAAAAAGCTAAAAATGTTTTCGCTCCTCGCTTTTGCTGGAGCTCTATCTCTTACATCTTGCAAGAGTGAAGGTACAACTGCTACTGACGCGGCTCGTGAGGCAGTAACAGAAACTAAGGCTGCTACACCTACACCAGCGGCAGATCCTGCAGCGGCAGTTCCTACAGGTCCTACCACTACTGTTGAGTTCGAAGAAGAAGTATTCGACTATGGTGAGATCATGGAAGGTGAGAAAGTAACTCACGTCTACAAGTTTAAGAATACAGGTAACGAGCCACTAGTCATCAGTAATGCAAAGGGTAGCTGCGGATGTACTGTACCTGACTGGCCAAAAGCACCTATCGCAGCAGGTGAGTCTGGTGAGATCAAGGTAGTTTTTGACTCAAAAGGAAAAGGTAAAGTAGGTGGTAGCCCACAGTCTAAGCGTGTGACGATCACTGCTAACACTGATCCGGTTAACTCTTACCTTACGATCAAAGGTACTGTCAATAAAGAAGAGGCTCCAGCATCGTAAGCTAGCCTGCTAGACAGTAAGATTAATGAGCGGATCGCCCTTGTATAGGACGGTCCGCTTTTTTGTTTTAGAAGTAGAAGAGATAGTCCACAGCATATGCCACACATCAGAACAATCCAAGCTGCCGATAACCCCGCAGTGGCGCATGTAATACGTACGGTGATGACAGCTTACGACTGCGTCGGCGATGGTTTTTCTATTACGGACCCAGAGGTAGACGACATGTACACGGCGTATGATACTCCTCGATCTTGCTTCTACGTCATAGAAGAGGCGGGTACGGTGCTAGGCGTGGGTGGTATAGGTCCGCTCATAGGTGCCGATACCGATGTATGTGAGCTCAAGAAGATGTACTTCCTGCCAGAACTGAGAGGTCGAGGCTTCGGCGATGAGTTGATGCAGCGATGTATACAGACTGCCATCGATCTCGGATACATGACGTGCTACCTAGAGACTGTAGACCGCATGACAGCAGCTAATGGCCTGTACCAGAAACACGGCTTTAAGCTCATCTCCGACCCGATGGGTGCTACGGGCCATGGCGGCTGTGACCGTTACTATGCCAAGGCGCTTTAGGAGGCGGGATGCAGATTTCAGATGTCGGATTTCAGACTTCGGACGAATTGACTTGGGTTAGTCGTATTACGGGTAGAACCACGGCAGCGCTTACACCTCAAAAGCTTAACATTACCAGAAACGAATTGACGATTTTTAAAATGCCTAGTTCTTGCCTTTTAGGATTTTATGAGTTTGAGGCTTGTAGTCTTACCTCCATTGTTTACTACCTGTAGTATATAAAGTCCAGAGGGTAAGTCACTACTATCTATGTTAAATTGCTTACCCTGTAAGGCTAGTGTTTTTAAGACTTTACCATTTATATCAGTGATAGTAGCTCGATTGACCGACTCTTGCAATATCACGTTCCACTGGTCTTTTGTAGGGTTAGGGGATACTGATGCACTAGCTACTTTTGTATTTATTCTCTGGTTTGATACAGGTAGTTCTTTAGCCATAGACAAGGCGTCGATCACGGGAGTAATATCGGGGCAGGGTAGCGCTACGTCATCTACGATTATGAGTACGTATGTGAGATCTATGATTTTGTCTTGTTCTACTGGGTAGCCACCATTGGTCAGTATTAGACTTATATCATTAAGATAGTCTATATCCTCTGCACACATTGACCATCCGTTACTGTCATTGGGTGGATCCGTAAATAGGTATGTAGTTGTATCAGTGCTACTCGGATTGTAGCCATCTCCACCTATCGTTTGTGGTGTTCCATCAAGCCATAATCCTTCGAATTCGTTAAGGTTATAGACGTCCAACCGCGGAGCCGTGGGATCAGAGAAACGTTGTGATAATGTGGTTGCTGTTATGCCGAGATTATGACTGTGGTCAATGATAGATACGCCTAGTAGGGGCGGATGACTTCCATATGTAGGTATATAGTTGCCACCATATAAGCACGTACTGTCTGTAAGTGATCCATCTACTACATCTTGGTTGTAGAAGTATAAGAGATTAGATGCTTTGTCAAATCCAAAATAGTCATCTGTAGGGCAGCCTATATCAGCATTTAGAAATAGGCCTACATATAATTCCTGTAGTGACTCATCTCCTTTATAGATTACACGTAGATCATAGTAGGTGTTCTTTTCAAGACCTGGTTTATTCGTAGCATATGCTGACATGTGTACTTCGACATCGATAGGGTCTAAAGCTATCCTATTGCCAGTATGTTATTCATCATGTATGATCCACCATACATATTGATCTCCTTTGATGGCAGGGTATTCACCTAGAGATGGCTCGTATCTAGCATTACCATTTAGGTCGATAAATGGCGCTAACGGGCTTTTGCTGTTTGGTAAATCATAGTCTAGCCGATCTCTAAAATGTTCATTGCCTCTCGCTGGCCAGTCGTAGATCTGCTCAATAGGGTTGTCGATGATGCCATTATCTGCGTAGTCTGAAATATGCATCTCAATTGCAGATAGATCTACCTTCCAAAAGCGGTCCCACTCTGTACATATGATATTGTTCGCTTTTGGACCTGGCCGGAAGCTTGTGCCGTCTGTAAGTCGATTATAAATATGTGATCTTTTCATGGTGCCATCATATGCTCGTCCACCAATTTGTATACCCCCTCTATAAATGGTACTTGTTTCTGCTTCAACAGGATAGTTATACTTCCCATCGTGTAAGTCCCACCATAAATCTCCGCCTGTGAGTAGGCTTGCCGATACCTCATTTACTTCTAAGTGTTGTCATGGCTTGTCCTACAGGACAATCTTGGGCATCAGTATTTGATGAAAGAAGAACCAGAGATAGTACTCCTATCATACGGTAGATGTGGCTATTCTTGGTCATAATCTCGATATCCATTTTTTGATACTTAGCATTAAGTTACTCGTTCTACGTGGCTAGATGTATGGATTATTTAAAACGCATCCTCTTTAGTCGTCTTGATGACTTAGATTTTCCATTTTCCATTTTCCACTTTCCACTTTGCGCTTCTGCAAGACTACTCAGCTGTCGGATCACGGAACCTCAACACCTCAATAGCTTAACACCTCAATAGCTAACAAAGCCAATAAAGCCAATAAAGCTCACCCCTCTGTCTTCATCTTATGTCTTGGTAATCCGATCTCCTGCTCCTTGGGATAAGGTTTTCTCCATGTATTGCTAAAGTCCTCTTTGAAGCGTTTTCTCTGGTCAAATTTCTTCTGCTCGTCATCTTGATATCGCGGGTCTGGCTGAAAGGGTAGGCGGGCCATCTTTTCGATGACAATCGACGGAAAAGAGAAGTCTACATCGACTCGCCCCTGCAAGAGATAGCAACCGCCACCCGTGAAGGGATAAGTTACTAAACACTTGGCAAAGTGAGTCGTGTCAAAGTAGGTGCCCTCGATGTCTATCCAGGTACCGAAGTTCATGTTGCCCTGACTCGTCGGTACATTCTTGCGGCTGATGAGGTAGGCGACCATGCGTACCCGCTTGCCACTATAGCTCGCTAGGTCTTTGGCCATGTGACTGCCCCTGTAGTCGGTTTGCAATAGCTCGAATGGCGAACAGGTGACAGGAAAGCCAAATATCTCCAGTTCGTCGTAAGCGTCCTCTAGGAAGCTGTGCGATAACTCGGGAAGATTGTATTCGGGCTCTGCGGTGGCAAAGAGGCGACCGTTGTTATGATCCACCTTGTACTCTGTAAGGATCATGCGAGCCTCGATAACTAGCTTGCTTTTTGACTTTTGCGTAAAGCGTAGTGCACCTGCATAGATAAGGGTCTGGAGTGTCTCAATTCCGATATTGATTCGCTCTATAAAATCTATCAATCCCTCGTACGGACCTTGGCGATCTCGCTCATCGATGATAGCTTGCTGTACCTTGGCATCGATACCGCTGATATGGACGAAGCCTAGGGTGATGTCTGTGCCCTGTACACTAGTCAGTATGCCACTCTTGTTGATACATGGCGGATGTACAGTAGCGCCGGCCATACGGGCCTCATGGATGTAGACCTCCGTCCGGTAGAAGCCTCCAAAGTTGTTGATCACCGCCACCATAAACTCGATGGGGTAGTACGTCTTGAGGTATAGACTCTGGTAACTCTCCACGGAGTAGGAGGCCGAGTGGGCCTTGCAGAAGGAGTAGCCAGCGAATGACTCAATCTGCCGATAGACCTCCTGTGTCAAAGTCTCTGGATAACCGCGTGCCTTGCAGTTAGCGAAGTAGCTGTCCTTGACTCGCAGGAACTCCTTCTTGGAGCGGGACTTGCCCGACATGCCTCGACGTAAGATGTCGGCGTGAGCCATGTCGAGACCTGCGAAGGCGTGGGCGATCTTCATGACGTCCTCCTGGTAGACCATCACGCCATAGGTCTCACTCAGCTGATCTTCGAAGACCTCGTGGAAGTACTCAAATTGGTCAGGGTGGTTATGCCGGAAGACGTACTCTCGCATCATACCCGACTTGGCCACACCAGGTCGTATGACGGACGAGGCCGCAACGAGGGTAATGTAGTTGTCACAGCGTAGTCGTCGCAGTAGGCCACGCATAGCAGGCGACTCGATGTAGAAGCAACCGAGGGTCTTGCCAGCTGCTAGATTGGCATTGAGCTTGGGGTCTTCTTTAAATGTATGAAACTCCTCGATCGGCACTGTCTCGCCTCGGTTGTCCTTGATTATCTGTACGGCATCATTGATATGCCCGATACCGCGCTGTGACAGTATGTCAAGCTTTTCGTAACCGATCTCTTCGGCGATATACATGTCAAACTGTACGGTCTGAAACCCTTTGGGTGGCATGTCTAGGGCCGCGTAGTAGGTGAGTGGCTCTTCGGAGATGATGACACCACAGGCGTGGAGGCTGCGCTGGTTGGGGTAGCCACTGAGGAGGTTAGCGTAGTACTGGACTTTTTCGACAACCTTATTGTTACGCTGATCACGACGATGGGAGCGGGTCAGGTGGTCGAGCTCCTCCTTCGCTAGACCGAATACCTTGCCGATCTCTCGGAAACAACTCCTATGCTTAAACGTACCTAGCGTCGCGACAAAAGCCACTCTGTCTTGGTCAAATCGGGTGAATACATACTGTAGTATCTGATCGCGGTCCTGCCACGACCAGTCGATGTCAAAGTCAGGTGGCGTCTTCCTCGCAGGATTGAGAAATCGCTCAAAGTAGAGGTTGAGGTCGAGAGGGCAGGTATTGGTAATGTATAGGCAGTAAGCCACGATACTATTGGCCCCGCTGCCTCGCCCCACGTGGTAGTAGCCGGATGTCATGCTGTACTTGACGATATCCCAGGTGATGAGGAAGTATCCAGCGAACTCGAGCTTGTCGATGATGTCGATCTCGTGTATTATACGCTGCCTAGCATCGGGCCGTCGCTTACCGTAGCGTCGCTCCATGCCTTCGAGGGCGAGCTTGGTGAGGAGGACCTTATCGTTATAGCGGGTGTTGGTGTAGTTCTTTTTGTTTTTTGGTGTACGAAAGTCAAAGACGAAATTACACTGATCGAGCATCTTGCTGGTCGTCTTGATGATCTCCGGAAAGTAGGCGTACTGTTCTAGCAAGACGTCACGATGCACCATGTAGTCTGTCCGCTTACCGGCCTGCTCAGGCTTTAGGTCTGAGAGGAGGATATTACGATCTATCGCTCGCATGACGGCATGTAGTCCGAAGTGATCGGGTGACTTGTGGGTGACGGTGTGCAGGATGACTAGGCGATCTTGTCGAGACTGCCAGTCACTCGTCCGCACTTGGTTGAGCTGATCCGCTCGGACGCCGATGTACTCGTAGTCGCGTAGTATCTCGGGCCGATGATCCCATGGGTAGATAACGGTCACATCGGCCCATTCAGGAGCTTGGCAGAGTAAGGGAGTCTGCCCAAAGTTATGCGCCGTCAGCATCTCATTGATCTCGCGAAACCCTTCTCGATTACGAGCTAGTGCCACATACAGTTGCTGGTCACCATCCCGTATATCCATGCCGATCACGGGCTTGATACCTACGGTCTGACACTCCAGGATAAAGTCGTAGACGCCAGTCGTATTATTGATATCCGTCAATGCCAGCGCCTCTATACCCATAGCACTTGCCTGGAGTACGAGCTCTTGTACGGAGAGGGTACCGTAGCGGAGGGAGTATTGAGAGTGACAGTTGAGGTACATTATTTTTATTTCGGTATGCGGTATGCGGTGTTCGGGTTTCGGTAGGCGGATATCGGATATCAGACGTCAGTATTCAGATGTCGGACAAATCAGCGAATCGACGAACTGACAACTTTCGATCCTTGACTTTCAACTTTTAACTTTCAACTCTAGACTTTGTGTATCCCTGAAATAGGTTTAGGCCAGATTAAGAAATTTTAGGTTGTC
>CAYMFD010000118.1:0-10615 GCA_964389475.1 uncultured Saprospiraceae bacterium | reverse complement strand
AGTGAGATTAGGCACCGCTTTACGGGTGAGTATAGCGACCTTAATGGGTCAGCAATCGGGCTATTGGCGGATCTTTGGGCTCAAGACGGTGTACCTCCAGAGGAGACAGGTACTAGTAAGATCAAGTCTCGCAGTAGCATGCGGCAGCTCATCAAGATACTGACCAACAAGGACCTTATCAGGGTAGACGAGGATTCTGAGCTGATACATCTAACAACTAAGGGCCGAGATCTACAAGAGATGGTCGAAACGGCCAGCAGCAAACTAGAGAACGATAACTTGCCTGCCGTCTCTGCCGAAGATATAAAGACCACCAAACGTGTTCTTAATACGCTTTATCAAAATCTACAATTGCCTACCACAACAAGCTAAGCACTCCTATGACAACAAAAACTAGGAAGAATATCGTCTCGGCCATCATCACATTGGCTATTCTAGGACTGGCCTTTATGATATCTGGCAAGCTAGCGGATATGAAAAAGTCGACCGTCGGTGGTAAGCCCAAGGTCAAAGAGAGAAGGGTAGTCAGCGTACAACAGTACAGCCCCACCGAGGCGTCTAATACTATCAGCCTAGATGGCCGTTTGCTGGCGCATGACCGCGTCAGTATCACCTCCAAGGTCCAAGGCGTCATGCAACCTACAGGTACTCGTTTACGTGAGGGTATGTATATCAAGGAGGGTGCCTTGCTATTCGATCTTGACAACACAGAGGCCCAGTACCAGCTCAAGGCGCAGATGAGTGCCCTCATGACGTCTATCACGCAGATGATGCCGGACCTCAAGTTCGACTATCCAGCCTCATTCGAGCAGTGGCAGCGGTATCTTACTGACTTCGATATCAATGGTCGACTAGCGGCATTGCCCGAACCAGCTACAGAGCAAGAGCGGTACTTCGTGGCGGGTCGTAATATTTATAACCAATACTACAACATAAAGGGTACAGCCACCCGTCTGGCGGACTACAAGATATATGCACCATTCTCAGGGGTGGTTACTGGGGTCAATGTGACGCCTGGTGCCCTGGTAAGTCCAGGTCAGGCTCTAGCGAGTATGATCAATACATCTACTTACGAGATGAAGGCACCAGTGCCACTATCTACCTTGCAGTACGTCAAGGTCGGTGATAAGGTGTCGGTCACCAGTGATGATCTAGAGCGATCGTGGCAGGGTAGGGTAGTCCGTATCGGTACCCTTATCGACGAGGCCACGCAAAACGTACCACTTTATATATCTGTAAGCGGTCGAGGACTCAAGGATGGTATGTATCTACGCGGCGAGTTGTCTGGATCGACACTGGCCGATGTATATGTGCTACCACGGTCAGTATTGACGTCACCGACGACAGTTTTTGTGGTAGAGGATAGTACGATTGTATCAAAGGTCGTAGAGCCGGTAAAGCGATCTGACGATGGTGTACTACTCAGAGGGTTGACGCCAGACGATCTGGTGGTAAGTGGGTCCAAGGCAGGCTTGATAGAGGGTCAGAAAGTCTCATACTAGTAGGTCGACTCATGAAAGCAATCGTAAACTACTTTATACGCAACGAGATCGCAGGTAACATCCTCATGATCTTGTTATTTATCGTCGGCATCTTTGGGCTCACCCAGATGAAGACCACCTTCTTCCCCGAGGTGGAGAGTCGCCTGATATCGATACAGGCCATCTATCCAGGGGCTTCTCCAGAAGAGATAGAAGAAGGCATCGTCAACAAGATAGAGGATAACCTAGAGGGACTGACTGGCATAGATCGTGTGACCTCCATATCTAGCGAGAATGCAGCTACCATAAGTGTCGACATCCTCAAGGGCTATGATACGGATGTCATACTCCAAGATGTCAAAAACGCAGTCGATGGGATCAACTCTTTCCCTGTCAGCATGGAGCCAGTCACCGTCTACAAGCGTGAGAATCTCGGACGAGGTATCAGCTTTGGTATTTACGGCGACGTACCATTGACGACGCTTAAGCAGATAGCCCGAGACGTGGAGGACGACTTGCTCGCCATGGATGGTCTTTCTAAGGTGACGATTTCGGGATTTCCCGACGAGGAGGTAGAGGTGACCTTTAGAGAGGCCGATCTGCGTAACTACAACATCACCTTTGCCGAGGCGGCATCGCGGATCAGGTCGAGTAATATCGAGGTCACCGGTGGTACCATCAAGACGGATAGCGAAGAGCTCCTCATCCGAGCCAACAACAAGAGCTACACGGCCAAGGACCTCCAAGACATCGTCATCAAGACCAATGCCGATGGTGGCGTTATCAAGCTCTATCAAGTAGCTGACGTCGTCGATCGCTGGGAGGACAAGCCTGCTCGTACATACATCGAGGGGCAGCCTGCCGTCGTGATAGAAGTGCAGAATACTCTAGCAGAAGACATGCTAAATATCGTGGACCAGGTGAAGACCTACCTCGACACCTTCAACGAGGAACAGGAGGTCGTCCAGTCGCTGATCGTCAATGATGCATCGATCACCCTACGACAGCGTATCGACTTATTGACCAATAACGGGATCATCGGTTTTATCATCGTTTTGATCCTACTAGCGATGTTCCTGCACTACAGGCTGGCTTTCTGGGTAGCACTAGCGATACCGATCAGTTTCGCGGGTATGTTTTTATGTGCTAGTATTTTGGGTGTGACGATCAATGTAATTTCACTTTTTGGTATGATCGTAGTGATCGGTATCCTAGTAGATGATGGTATTGTTATCGCCGAGAATATATACCAGCACTACGAGAGAGGTGCTAGTGCTATGGAGGCAGCTATTGCAGGCACCATGGAAGTCCTGCCAGCGGTTTTTAGCGCCATTGTTACGACGGTGATTGCCTTTTCGGCCTTCTTTTTTATCGATGGGAGGCTGGGTGACTTTTTTAGAGAGATGGCCATTGTGGTTATCTTCTCGCTCATATTTTCACTGGTAGAGGGAGCCCTTATCTTGCCCGCTCACATAGCTCATAGTAAGGCGCTAAATCGAGAGAAAAAGCCAAACAAGGTTATGCGTGGTCTTGATAAGATGATGGATTTTCTGCGGGATACATTGTACGGTCCCTTACTACGATGGGCGGTGCGGTTTAACTACCCGACACTGGCTATTTGTGTAGGCGCCTTAGTCATTACCGTCGGCGCTATGCGAGGGGGTATTATCAAGGGTACATTCTTCCCTGTCATACCGAGGGATAGCTATACGGTCAACCTCAAGTTGCCAGCAGGTACTAGAGAGGATATCACGCTTGATGTGCTCAATAGAATAGAGGAGGTGACGGTTGAGGTCAATGATTCGTTGAGCCAAGAGTTCTTCGGTGGCGAAGTCATGCCGATCGTCAAGCTGCAAAAGACCGTAGGACCTACCACCTATGAGGGCAACTTACAGGTATCCCTTCTCGATGGAGAGCAGCGTGGCGATGTGACCGCGAGGACTATAATCAGTAGGGTGAGGCAGCAGCTGGGTACAGTGCCAGAGGCGGAGACATTGACGTTTAGCTCAGGTAGCCCCTTCGGTAAGCCCCTTTCCGTATCTCTCTTGGGTACAGATAGTGAGCAGTTAGATGCCGCTATCATTGCCGTCAAGCAGAGCCTGGGCCAGATACCCGACCTTAAGGATATCGTGGATAATAATCAGGCCGGCCTCAAAGAGATATCCCTGGAGTTGAAACCGCTCGCTTATAACCTAGGGTTCACCCTCGGGGATGTCGTGTCGCAGGTCCGTCAGGGTTTCTTTGGGGCAGAGGCACAGCGCATCCAGCGTGGAGAGGATGAGGTGCGGATATGGGTACGCTACGACGTAGAAGATCGATCTGATATCAGCGACCTGGCCCAGATGCGGATACGATCCGCCGATGGTAGGGCCGTACCCTTGTCTGACCTAGCGACATTCACTACAGAGCGAGGGATCGTTAATATCAATCATATCGACGGAGAGCGAGAGGTACGTATCGAAGCCGATATCGCCAATGATCAGGTATCTATTTCAGATATAACCAGTGACGTACGCAATGTGATATTGCCGACCGTGCTACGTGACTACCCCAACGTGCGAGCTAGCTTTGAAGGGCAAGATCGAGAGCAGGGCAAGACGAGCCGTTCCTTAGGCCTTGTAATGCCGATCATATTTATGATGATGTTCTTTGTCATTGTCCTCACGTTTAAGTCCGTGAGCCAGGCCATTATAGTGTTTGCGCTTTTGCCATTTGGTTTCGTAGGTGTAGGACTGGGCCACTGGATGCACGGCTTGCCGATTAGTTTCTTTTCCATCCTAGGTGTGATCGCTTTGATAGGAATTTTTGTTAATGATGCCCTCGTATTCATAACGACCTTCAACGATAAGATCAAAGCAGGTGTACCGCATCGCGATGCCGTGATGGAGACGGGTCGTGCTAGATTTAGACCCATACTACTTACCTCGATCACGACCATAGCAGGTCTAGCACCATTGATAGCGGAGCGGAGTTTTCAAGCACAATTCCTCATACCCATGGCGATATCAGTGGCCTATGGCTTGCTCGTAGGTACGTTTATCCTCTTGGTACTGATACCCGCCTTATTGATGATTACCAATAAATCGAAGCTAGGACTGGCGCAGATGTATACGGGTGAGACGATCCCGAGAGAAGTGATAGAACCATCTCACCCACAGAAGCGTGGATTCTTCTGGCTCTACTTAAGCGTAGTGATAGTGATTGTTCTGATTATTAGACTTTTGATGTTGTGAAAAGTATGAGGTTGTACATAGTCTACTTTATCGTTGTATGTGCGGGTGCCACCTTGCCCGCGCAGACGCCTTTATCATTGTCTGAGGCCATCGCCATAGCGCTGGAGAACAATTACGACGTCAAGATAGCTGACAGAGAGGTGCTGATTGCGGAGACCAATGACTCGTGGGCTAGGGCTGGACGGGCACCTACGGTAGACCTGCAGGGTACTTTCAACAATAACTTTATCCAGGATAATAATCCCGCTAGTTTTCTCCAGGGTACCTTCTATACGGGTAATGTGGGTCTTGCTGCTAACGCTAACCTACTCGTGTATGCAGGAGGTCGCGTCAAGATCGCCAAAGACCAGCTAGCCCTCAGCACTACGCAGTCACAACTAGCCAAAACGTCTGTCGTCAATGACCTGATCCGTGCGGTTTATCGTCAATATTATGACGTCGTACTGCAGCAGGAGCAGCTAGCGGTACTCCAGCAAATACGTGCCCTGTCACGTGACCGCCTAGCTTACGAAGAGGTACGCAGAGACTATGGAGCTAGCAATACGTACAACCTCGTACAGTTCGAAAGTGCTGTGCTTGCCGACTCGATCAATGTCGTATCACAGGCACAGCGGGTCGATGTAGCTAGACTTACACTATTGAACACACTCGAATTACCTAGCACGAGCGATTACATGCCAGAAGAGCAGTTATCAGTGGCCGTTGAGGAGATATCGCCAGAGGTGCTAGCAGACCAGCTGGTAAGTGATAATCCGGGCCTCAAAACCCTAGAGGTCAATGCTAGCCTCGTTGCGCTTAACAAAGACCTAGCGTCGGCAGCCCGTAAGCCTACCGTCAGTCTTTTTGCGAGCCTTGGCTTTCAAGAAAATGCATTTCAATTTTACGGTGCAGAGCCAGGTATGGGCCCACCTCCAGGGCTACTACTCAGCAATAGAGGCAACCTCGCAGCGGGTGCTCAGGCATCGTGGAATCTATACGACGGCGGTGTGTTAAAAGCGAACCAGCAGACGGCGCAGCTTCGCGAGGATCTTGCCAGCATACAGATAGAGCAGGCACAGGCCGACCTCTTGAGTCAGCTAGACCTCCTCGTTAGTAACTATGATCAACAGCGGTCCCTACTAGAGCTCACGGTCCTCCAGATAGATTTGTCTCAGCGATCTCTAGATATCAGCGAAGAACGGTTTAAGGGCGGGCAGATAACCTCGCTCGACTATCGTAATGCGCAGATCCAGTATGTCAATGCCGCTTTCTCACGTATCTCCGCCATTTACCAGCTACTCCTTACCAAGGTCGATATAGACTGGTTGGTAGGTCGGTATGGGGAGTAAAAGTCACTCGTCGTTTGATAAAGGAAATAGACAGCGTCGATCAATGTGCATACTATAGGATATGCGCAACTTAAAGTGGTGTGACACCAATGAAAAATGCTTCTACAGACGTCAAGACTGACGTCTGTAGAAGCATAAAAGATTAAGAGTCACATCAGCTCTGCTGACGATGTAAGTCGTATTACTGGATAACGACTTTTTTACTTGTAACAGCTCCACTAGGGCTTTCCATTTGTAAGATGTAGACGCCGCTCTGCTCGATCATCAGTCTTGTACTGTTGCTAGTGATGGATTGATAGTCGAGTTGCTTGCCATCTACAGTGTAGAGTGTATAGGTGCCACCTATGACTTCGCTTGTAGTCTGGATAGTTACCTGCCCGTCTGATGGATTTGGGAATATAGAGAAGTCGGCATCATTTATTTCTTCGTCAGTATCGACAGTGCCATTGTAAGTCGCGCCTAGTAGGTTGTCGCCTATGTTTTCATCATTGACAGCTACTACTTCGGCGATCATGCGACTATTGAGTCGTGTGCTTAGATCGGTGTCAAAGACGATGGTAGTCGAGGTGCCAGCAACTATATCGGCGCTTATGTCTTGTGCATCGACGAAGTCTCCGTCTGCATACAATCTCACTTGGTAATCAGCCAGGTCGACAGTACCGTCATTCCCTACTTCGACGATTACCTGATCGGTGCCGAATCGGATGTCCGTTAGGGCTAGGTTGGTGTAATCACTAAAGCGAGTAGAGCTATTTTCAATGAAGAAACTGTGTATGCGATAGTGTGGCTCCGTATGTCCTGCTCCATCGTAGCCGGTGTTGCGCAGATTGGTGTAATCCTGTAGCTCGTAGTCGAAGTTAAACGTCTGTCCAGCGCCTACCTCCGATGTAGTATTAAATATGGCAGGTATTACCTCCTGGCCGGGACACCACCCAGCTCTAGCAAATAACCACGTACCGAGCTGGTTAGCGCAGGAGTTGGAATTACAATCAGCCTTCCACAGGTCATGGTTGGCTATACTGCTACCATCGATAACTACTTGGTGATTACGTCTGAAGAACTCTGCCGCATTGTTAGTATTGCCCTGTCCGTGGCCCGATACCTGCATGCGTACGTGTGATGTCTCTGTATTATCATCAACGGTCAGTGTCACCTCGTCGAGATCATGACTGATGCCAGGGTCACCATATACTTGATAGTCAAAGGCATGTATGCTGGATAGTTGGGTATATGTCGGATCAGCCGCAGCCTCTTCAAACTCTAGGTCTAGGTCTATCAGCCAGCCAGATGGTCCCCACACCTGTACGTATGACTCAAAGGTCACCTCACCTGTCAGTACGGACTTAAAGTCTGTAACATCGATATACCACGGACCACACGATATGCCGAATGGTGTTATATAGCGTGCTAGCTCAAATACGCCTTGGTCTGTAACGATCTTGAGGTTGGCTGGTTGATCCCAAGGGTCACAGCCAGAAGAAGGACAGTTGACATCGATCCGTAGCGTGATGCGATCGTAGTTCGAAAGATCACCTGGAAGGGTTACGGTCTCACTGTGACGTTGTCCAGCGGCTCCGAAGTTGTGCTGCTCAGCATCAAAGATATTGACGGTGAGCCCATTGCGACTCGAGACCCTTTGGCTAGCGCTGTTGTTAAAAGCATTGTCATCGTCGGGATGACCTATGGTGATGGAGAGCTCTGGATTGTCGATACCAGTAAGATCGATAGGAGTCCGTATCCGGTAGCTGTCGCTCATGCCTGGCTCGATGGCTATATCGAGGTCTTCGGTGGCCACGACTTGACCATCTACCATAACAGTTGCAGTCATATTGTCGATCGGTAGGACGCCTACGTTTTGTAGGTTGACAGTAGGCTTGATTGGCCTGGTCTTGATGGCTAGTCGATCTATACCACTTATAGTACTCACAGCCACATCATAGTCTACCGCAGTGAAACCACCTACCCAGTTGCTATCGTCCATATTGACGGTAGTCGCAGGAGTATTGCTATCGGCGAGGTTAGAGACCTGTGTGCCAGCTCCGTCGTTCATCGGGAGGTAGGCTGCTAGGTTGTCTTCGTCGCCATTGAATGTAGCAAAAGTGTTGGTGGCGATCTCCTCAGCTGTGCGGGCTACACTCCATATCCTCACTTCGTCGATTACCCCATCAAAGAATCTACCAGGAAAACCTGTGGACTCACCGATGGTGATCGTACCCATGTTTGCCGCCGGGTTACCTTGAAAAGTAGCTAACGCCACCTCAACACCGTCTACGTACAAGGTTATACTACCTTGGTCTACAGTGGTGGCTACGTGGTGCCATTTATTGGCCGTCATGACGACATCTGAGAGGGCCTCATTCCAGTTATTGTTAGCAGAGACGGCCATCGATAGTCTTCCGTCATTACCACACCTAAAAGCAAATCCTCCATTGGCGCCTCCAGAATCGGCGGTCACGATACTACCCTGCCAGCTCTGTGACTTCCATGCACGGGCATTGATCCAGGCTTCGATGGTAAAACTCTGACTCAGAGTAGTCTCAGAGGTAGTTGCCATGGTAGCTCGCTCATCGCTGCCGTTAAACTGCAAGGCATAGTTCTGACTTACAGCAACTTGCCAGATCATGAGAAAACAGGTAACGCAAAAAAGTAATCTTGTAATCATCAGTGGTTGTTTATGTAAACAGGTGCTTAGATTAAGTGCATCAATTTTTTCATCGCTACCTGTAGATTGTGGGTATTGATTAAAATGCCATATCCGTTTTCGCACCTGTAGGTACTGGTGGGAATAATCACTTATTTGATGCTTGCCTTTACAACCGCAAGATAATCGACACATTGATATTTTACGATTTAAGAGCAGTGGGAATTTTGCGAACCTGTCTTTTTGCTGACAATAGCTAGTGGATCCGATCTGACGATATTCAGACCGGGCGACCGCTTCGTCTTGCTGCAACCTACGGAGTTGGGTGTACGGTCTGTGATGCTAGGATTGTCCAGTGATAGATTTTTTGAGGTCCTATTCTTAAATACAAGGTTATTGATACGGTCATAGCTATCATCTTCATCTTGTTAGGAGTGCACCGGCTCAGATGCTTGAGTAGTGGACTCAGACATAAGTGTAGATTGACAATTAAGTGGTGACCTCGTGAAGGTACTTTTTTTCTAAAATATTTTCTTTTGTAGAGAAGATTAATGCCCATGCCTCAACAGATTGCCACCTTTTATCATGTATTCGTCATATGAATTAATAGCTTGATTTTATTAAGGTCCCAACCCTATTACCGATATCTTTAGACCTAACTTCCTCATGTGCAAGAACCAATACGATACGAAATAGACCAAAACGATATGATCCTTCAGGTGGATGGGCCATGGTTAGATTTTGCAGTAGCTAACCAGACCTTCTTACCTATTGAGAAAGTAGTGGGTAGGTGGCTATTTGAGTTTATCGTCACTCAGGAGGTCCGCAAGGTGTATAAGTCCGTGTTCGATGCAGTACGAGCCACTCACCGACCTATAACCATACCCTTTAGGTGTGATAGTCACGAGGTAATGCGATTTATGTCCATGCGCATAGAGCCGGCAGCAGAGGAGAAACTAGTCGTAACGAGTAGGACAGATCAGGTGATCTCTCGCCGTAAGGTGCTGGAGAGTGAGATCATGTACATGACCATCTCCTACGAGCACCTCTTCTGTAGTCACTGCAATAAGATCTACATACCCCGGATCAATACCTGGCTAGAGATAGACCAGGCCTTACGAAGTGGGTATGTCACGCAACAACTCAACGTCTCCTGCACGTTGTGTGATCACTGTGAGGAGGGCCTGACCTTTATCGCAGAGTCTCTCTACGTATCCTAGACTACCTATAGATAACCCATAGGATCAGGGCAGTTAGCCTCATAGTACGCTAGGTCATCGAGACTAGTTACGCCAGGGTAGTCACCAGACCACTTGCCCAGGTCTCGCATAATCTGCAAGTGTAAGTGTGGAGGGTAGTCACCATTGACAGATGCATCGCCTAAAGTGCCTATTATCTGGCCCCGAGTTACGGACTCGCCGACCGATAGATTGTCTAGCGAAGCTCTAGATAGGTGTCCGTAGAGGCTGTAGATCTTGAGATCATGGTGATGTATAATGATGGTAGGTCCGTAGTTGCCCAGACCCTTATTGTCTGCATAGCTGTGAATAGTGCCATCTGCTATGGCGGGTACATCTGATCCTGCCGCTGCCCATATGTCTAGACCTAAGTGTATGTTACGTACACTAGAGCTCTCTGTAAAATGAGGGCTACGCTGATAGATAGCTCGCTGCTCTAGGTACCCACCCACAAGTAGCGCATTGCCAGTAGCAGGTTTCGTGGAGTCGATATATCTAGCAAGTTCGCTAGACTTAGTGAGGTCGTAGTGGCTCAAGTCTTGATTGTCTACTGATAGATCAAGTGGCTGAAATAGAGTCTGATCGTATAGGTACATAGAACAGGATTTTACCTTTTCACGTAAAGGTATAAAGTCATTTAAATTGTAATTTGCCGCTTTAGAAATCCGAAATACATATGACCAGATTCGTACCC
>CAYMFD010000117.1:0-10641 GCA_964389475.1 uncultured Saprospiraceae bacterium | reverse complement strand
CCGATATAACAGAGCTGGGAGAAAACAATATAGTAGGTCAACCATGGGACACCATTCTAGAAGCAAGACTAGCCAATGGCCCCCTCTTCTGGAGTAATCCAACCATAGAGCGAAAGACATACTACTTTGATGTTGAGTTTAACAATAGTCCTGGCGTCAGAAGGTGTCCACATATTTTGGGAGCGGCAAGACTCCTAGTACACGCAAAGCATCTACCTGTTACTATTGAATGGGATAGTGATTTTTTTAACAAAAATGCTTGCTTTTGATACTCAGCTATCGTAAACCATGACATCTGGTCAGAGTTCGGCACTTTTGATCCCGTAGAATGGGATGATTTCGGTGCCGACAGCTTAGATCATACTTGTATGTATATAGATAGTACTTACACCACAGATCTTGCTCCAATCTCGGAAAGTATTGGATGGACTGATTTTTCGTACGACTTCGCTCTGACTAATGGAGATACTGTTACCCACGGTGCTTTGGCTATAGTTGACAATGTTTTCTATTCGTGCAGTTTTAGCATAGTTAACAATACAAAAGAGCTACCTCACACTAGCATCCACCTCTACCCCAACCCTGCCACCGACCACCAGATCACCATCCATGCACCGGACCTGACTGACATACAGCACATCCGTGTAGTAGACATTGCGGGTAAGGTCGTGGTCGAGCGACATAAGGACCTACCTGAGCGGCTCGACGACTATGTGCTGACTATACCCGATGATGTACATGGACTAGTGATCGTACAAGTAGTGACAGGCGAGGGTACATGGACGGAAAAGGTATTGGTGGAGTGAAGTGGTAGGTCATAACAACTCCCCATACGCTGCCTGATAGGCCAGCGCCAGACCGACTACCTGCCCGTAACTGCTGAGGCCTGCTGTGACACCATTGGTCTTGAGGTAGGTATCATACATGAGATCTCTGAGATCAGGCAAGATATCGGGGAAGAGGTCCATCTGCTCCCGTACGGCAGCATAGTCTACTATCACGGATCTAGGTAAGCGCTGGTAAGCACTACGATAAATGTCTTCGTCGAGTCGCCGTACGTCTCTGGCTAAGTATATCCAGTAAGACCGTAGAGCCGAATATCTCACAACAGGCAGATCACTTCGCATACAGGCAAGTAGTGCGAGGAAGTTACATACACCCTCATCGGTAAACCCATAGCTATGCCCAAACTCATGGGCCATCACATATGGGTACTGTATAGGATGGAGGCCCTCATCGATCTGCCCCTCTATGGCAAATGGCATATAAACACCTGCCGTACCTATCCGCAATAAGGTACCCTGCGGCCTCAGCACACGTATACGTGGATGACCAGCTGTGGCATACCCATGGGCTTGCAAGGTCTTAGCCATATTATGCCGGATATGCGACTCTAGCGTATCAGGTAGCACGTCTCGCGTCAGTGCTGTTGTTGAGGTGTCTATAGACAATCGAGTACTCGCGTATAAGTGAGTCACCCGCATAAACTCCTCTACTATAGCAGTACTATCCACTCCTGCTGACACATCAATCTCGAGCGACTGTGTGATAGGTAGACGCTGATAGTTAAACCCCCATATGAAGTAGAAAAAGGCGATCAGCCAACCCACGGCATTACCCATACCCAAGGGGATACCTAACCACAGCGACCTAGTAAGTCGGATAGACCGTCTTAGGCACCTGACAATAAACACCACGATGAGCGGAAAAGCTAGATAAACAATCGGGAAGGGCAGAAAACCCAGCGTATAGTCATTGAGATATCTAATCACCGCATATATGCCGCGATAGTAAACGGACTCTATCAACGATGGTACATGGGCAGACAGTCGTACTAGGGCTATCGTAACGACCCCTACTATCAATCCATACACTAGACGTATGTGCCTCATGCGGACAAAGATGCAGAAGATCGAACTTCAATGGTAAAAAATTACGTTATTGGGGTGGTGAAAATTTTTATCAACATACTAGTCGTCCTTCTAGGGTCGATCTGCCACGGTCAGACCGATGGTGTACGTCTGCAGATAGATCGCATCATACGCCACGATACAGAGATATCGCTAGACCGTACACCGGGCTTTATTGTCGGTATCATCGACAAGGATACCTCCTTTGTTGTTGATTTTGGCTCGGCTGTAAAAGGAGCAGATGTCCAACTGACCGACACGACGCTATTTGAAATAGGCAGTATTACCAAGCTCCTATCTGCTACGCTACTCACCCAGCTCATAGAGGCAGGGACGGTCGATCCCACGGCTTCTATCAATGCCTACCTACCTGTGGATAGCCGCAATCCACGTATGGAAAATGCCCTAGTTCTGGACTTGATGCTACATACAGCAGGCCTGCCCAAGAGACCCAAGGACTTTGGTGTCAAGAGCACGATCGCCGTTGATCCTTACCGATACTACACGGATGGTGACTTGCTCGACTTCTACCACGAGTTCGTTCCATCCAAAAGAAAGAAACACCACTACAGCCATACAGGCTATGCCCTACTAGAACTAATAGTAGAAACGGCTACTGACCTAGACTACGAGGAGGCTTTGCGCCACTACGTACTCGAGCCTATGGGTATGTCGCAGACCTTCATCACTTACCCGGAGGATAAAGACATCGTCACGCCTGGATATACCTTCTCGGGCCGTGATGCAGACCCATGGCACTTTAGTAGTTTTGCAGCAAGTGAGGGCGGTAAGAGCAGTCTACGTGACCTCTTGACTTTCGCTCAAGCAACAATGGATAAACAAGGACCCTGGTATAGCGGCCTAGAACCTTACCTAGATGCCGAGATACCATCCGAACTAGGCAAAAAGACCTACGCAGGACCTGGGTGGCATATCGTCAAGACCCGTAAGTGGTACGACATACTCACGCATAGCGGCATGACCTCTGGCCACCACAGCTATATCTCTATCGTGCCCGATACAGAGACCGGCGTCGTAGTATTGAGTAATAGTGCCGTAGGTACAGAAGACCTCTCCTACCTGATACTGAGGATGATCAACTATACCTGGAACAGAAAAAGTAACGATGGGTAAGAAAAGTGTCAATCTATCTTGGGATGCCTTCCAAGCAATGGGCAATCCTGACAATGCTCCAGACGAGCCTGTCGAAGACAAAAAAAGCAGTATGACCGACTATAGCATAAGACTACGTGTATTTCTAGATCGCAAAAGTCGAGGTGGCAAGGAGGTCACAGTCGTACGCGGCTTTGGCAAGGAGACATTCCCAGCCTACGTAAAGGAACTGGGCAAGACCATCAAGAGCAAGTGTGGTGTAGGTGGATCTGTAAAGGATAAAGAGATCCTCGTGCAGGGTAACAATCGCGACAAGGTTGTTGACCTCTTACTCAAAGAGGGCTTTAAGGATGTAAAGAAGGCTGGGGGTTAATTTGGGATGTCAGACGTCGGATGCCGGATGTCAGGTGTCGGATAAGCATTACTTCAGTGGAGCTCAGGATGCCGCCAACAGCTTATACCATGTCTGTAGCCCCTATCTTTTATGCAGTTTGCGTAACCTTCTTATCAAGTCCTTTTTTCAGTTCGTATGGTTTGCTGAATGCCGATACATTGAGAGAAAACCTGTCCGCAAGTTTATTCACCATTACTTTACTTATGTTTCTCCTAAAGTTAAGTATGTCAGTAATCAACTGGCGAGAAACTTCTAATTGCTTGGCAAGTTGAGATTTTGTCAATTCGTTTTCATCAAGTAAGTATTGAATCATTTCGACCGGATTCATCCCTGAGGGTTTTTCTATGGTTCTACTCTCGTACTCGTCAATTAATATCTGAATTAATTCGATCTCATCTATATTTCCCTCGTAGTCTCTAAGTGCTATTTCTTCATGTCGTTCACAGTACTCATTGTACTGCTCCATGGATAAAATCTTCTTATACTTGATCATAATCACTACTTAAACATATCTATTGTGCAAACACTAATCGCATCATATTCCTTATGCGTACCCACAAATTTGACGTACAGCACTGTTTCTGTTTTAGCAAAATAGTATCCGACTATAAGTCGATATTTATTTTGACCGACATTAAATACTATTCTTGATGTCTTCTGCTTTTTGCAAGTAACTAAATCAGAGTTATTGAACGATTGAATAATCTGTTGTGGCGTTGACCACGCTGCATGTTGAACAACACCGTAGAATCTATAAAATGCCTTAAGCATCGTTTGATTTGATTCACAATGGTCTATGATGTTCTTCCGCTTTATTATTCGAACCCGCACACATCAAAGATAGATTATTTTTGTGGTGTACGCAATACGCGTACTGAGCTTGACATCGATCATCGGTAGCAGATAGTGATATCCAGCTTAAACCTGTACCTACTAAGTAATCGCCGACACTCACTCCCCTACTTCTTCCACTTGATATTACACCCAGCACTAGGATATTGCTTGTCAGTTATTGGCTCACCGGCTAGCAGTGCATCCATAGCAGCACGCAGATCAGCACCATCATTGGGCTTATCATTACCAGGTCGGCTGCCGTCGAGCTGCCCTCTGTAGACCAGTCGCTTCTCAGTATCGAATAGGTATATATCAGGCGTACAGGCTGCGTCATACGCCTTGGCCACCTCCTGCGTATCGTCATATAGATAGGGGAATGGATAGCCTGCCTCCTCAGCAAGCACCTTCATCTCGGCAGGGCCATCCTGCGGATAGTTAACTACATCATTACTACTGATGGCGACAAAGTTGATTCCCTGCACCTGATAGTCATTGGCTACTCGTACTAGCTCATCATTAACGTGTATGACGAATGGACAGTGATTACAACTAAATATAACGACCGTACCTCGTGCACCAGCAACATCGGCGTAGGTCATCTGCTGATCTGAGACCGTATCTATGAGATTAAAGTCAGGAGCTATCGTGCCTAGCTCTAGCATATTAGAGGGTGTCAGTGCCATCCTTTACAAGTTTTGTGAATGCCTAAAATATAGTTATCGACCACACCGATCGCCGGTGCAGTATGAGCTCCTAGAAATCCGCTGATCATCGAATCGCGGAGGGTCTCGGCGGCATCGTGGGTCATCGTAGTACTGAGTGGTAGGTAGGACCAGTGCCACTTCTCCTCTTCGTAACCTTGCGGTCTATCCGCTCCTTTGGGGGTGTAAGGCTGTGCGAAACCATAAGCCTCCGCATGGTCTAACAACCACTGATAGACGGCCAGTCCATCACCCGTCTCGAAGTAGGCATTAGTAAAAGCATTGAGGTCAATATCTGTACCCCAGTGATGACGACTCGTACCAGGCATACTACTGTACTGAAGGATCTTACGAGCACGGGCGGTATCATCGCCTATATCCACTGCCGCATTGGTACCATCGCTGAGGGTGGTTGCTCCCGTCCACTTGCGTTCCCATATACCGCGCTGATAGTCGTGATTACGCGTAGCTGATCGGATGACAAGGTCGACTCCATCGGCGGCGGCAGCCTCATGCATCCGCACATAAGCAGCATAGGCCTCTGCCCGCATAAGCATACCACCTCTATCGGCGTAGCGATTGTCGATCTTTACGAATAAAGCGTCATCCTTAGGCACGAACTTACCCATCAGGTAGTCCGTCGTGTATGTAGGTTGATAAGGCATAGTCGACTCGGGTAGGCTGATCTCTGTAGTACTTACTAGCGCCGGGGCTTTCGTATCCGGCGTCTGCTTACAGGCGATAGTACTGAGACATATCATCAGAATGCTGTAGTATAAGATGTTTTTGAACCGTACTTGAAGAATCAGCATTGCGTGGATTTGTCAGTGACAAAGATAATAACCTGATTGGTGCCAGTGGATAGATATACACTACCACGTATAGCCGACTGAGAGATACCATGCTCTGGGCTCGCTGGGTATGATGCCAGGCCCAGGGTAGCCAGTGGCCCTTCTGGTAAAGTAAGTAGCATCAAGTAGATTGTTGAGTCCAGTCTCTAGCGTCCATGACCGTCTACGATATGACAGGGACAAGTCCCACACCTGGTAGGCGGGTATAGCACCGATGGTCCCACTCTGGTTATCGGCAGGATTGCGGGGAGCATTACTAGCATCGGTAAACTGCGAGCCGACGATCGTATGCTGTAGGGATAATTTAAAATTATGCCACCCAGCACGCAACCCATACTTGACATTATAGAGCGGCACGAACTCGATCTGATTGCCCACGACGCCGGCCTCCTCACTGGTCGTGTACTCTGATCGAGTGAGGGCAGCATTACTCCACAGCGCTATGGCATACGGCGCATCTGCTGGTGCCCATAATCGATGTAGCTGCCACTCTAGATAGGACTCTAATCCTACGATGATGGCATCCCCTATATTATCCCGTGTACGTAAGACCCTGCCCGTCTCCACCGGACTACCACTGGCATCCAGGACTACCTCACGCCGTAACACCTCGCCTATACGATTGCCATAGTTGAGCAGGTAGACGCCGAGGTCGTACCTCAGCATATTCTTGATCTTACCCCTCGTGCCTACGTCTATCGTATATCCTCGCTCATCCGTTATGTCTGGATCGACCTGAAAGGTAGGATTGGCGATTCGGATATCATTAAAAGTGACGGAGCGGTAGTTCTGCGAGATATTACCGTACCACTCTCTGTACTTCCTAGGCTTGTAGGCTACACCCAGCCCTGCGAGTGCAAATGTCCGCTGCACATTACGATCATCCCTAAACGATCTATCTCTGATGGGATTGCCCGCTAGATCTAAGTCTACCCGTCTGAAGGAGCCTTCACTAGCGGTATTGATATACTCTAGCCGGAGGCCAGGCGTGAGTGTCCACTGACTACCTAGACGTAGGATGTGCTCTGAGAAAAGGGCGAGGTTTCGATTGGGAAATATAAAATCACTTTGAGCCGGATAGTCCGGGAATGCTTCGATGTCCTGCTCAAAATCCGCTGCCGAACCCGCAGATCCTGGACCCTGCGTAGCCGCGTTACGACTGATATAGACCTTACCACCTACCAGCGAGGTAACAGGTAGACGACCTATCTGATAGTCTGTGATATACCTCGTCTCTAGACCGACGTTGCTAAACTGCCCTGAGATCAGATCTCGCCCGAAGCTGTCGTCATCTACTTGACTCACCCTATTGGTCAAAAACCCGACGGCATCTCGCCTAGCATCGAGGCCATAGACGGATAAGCTAAGCTTTTTACGATCGCTGAACTTGTGCTGTAGCTCTACCTGTGCCATGAGCCAGTCTACTGCAAAGTAGTTACGACTACGGCTACTACCCCTAGGGTCCGCCTCAAACTGCGCATCCGTCAATCCACCAGGCTGCTGGGCTAGGTAGTCTAGAATGGTAACTTCCGCCTTGACCTGTGTACGGGGCGACAGGGCATAGCCTACTTGCAAGAAAGCATGCCGGGAGTCGAACCCACTATTAGGACGCCAGCCATCCCCACGCTTGTACTGTATATGTGCCTGGTAGCTCAGTTTATCGACGGTACCTGCCACCCGGTTAAACGAATTGAACAAGCCGAAACTACCGACGGTCTGTCTCGTCGTCACCGTTGCTTTACGGTCGCTAGGCGGAGGCTTAAACTTAAAGTTTATCAAGCCGCCAAACTGTGTCCCGTACTGTAGGGATGCCGCACCTCTGATCACTTGGATCTCTGCTAGCGCCTCTGCTGGTGGCGTATAATAACTCTCTGGGTATCCTAGGACGTCGGCGCTGATGTCGTAGCCATTTTGCCGGGTATTGAAGTTGGCCGTACGATTAGGATCGAGGCCACGGCCACCGATATTGAGCTGTAGGCCAGCGTCTGGACTATCGTAGATATTGAGACCCGCCACCTGGGCGAATACCTGTCTCGGATTGTTAGTTGCTAGATTGCCGACCACATTGTCTAATACGACGACCTCCGTCTTTTTACCAGCGTAGATGGCGGTACCCTCTACATCTCTTAGCCTTCGCAGACCATAGATGACGGCTCGCCGCTCAGAGATCACCACCTCTGAGAGCTCCACCTCTAGCGCCTTTAGCGTGATCGTCATGGGAGCTGTCGGCAGGGCCTCTAGCGTCTCTAAGTGTAGGTGGTAGTCGTCATCGATAAAGAGCAAGTCAACTGGGTAGGCATTCACACCCATGACGAAGGCACCCGAGGCATCGGTCAGCACCTTTTGCTCTGTACGACTATTGAGTACCTCTACCGATCCTAGTCCCCGACCTGAGATATCGACCACCTTGCCTGATATGTCCTGTGCCGTCAACGATCCACCTAGTAGTACTGTTAGCGCTAACAATGCTATCTTTATACGACTACGTATTTGGACGGGACTCAACATCATCAACAAGACGATCAAAAAATGAAGATTGTAAAGTACATCATTGCTGCCTTGCTGCTCTTGGGGATAGCGGCCTTTGCGGCCAAGAAATTTTATGTGGTCAATCCGCCCATAAAGGTATTAGCTCCTGACTACAAGGGCGACTTACCACTCGAAAGTTTACAACTAAAAGACGGTTTTGCGATCGGGGTCTATGCCCAAGAAGTGACCAATGCCAGGAGCATGGCGGTCTCACCGAGTGGTACGGTCTTCGTAGGTAATCGTGGCGAGGAGCGAGTATACGCCTTACAAGACCTAGATGGCGATATGGTGGCAGAGACTAAGCATGTCATATACGATGGAGGGGTCATGCCTAATGGCGTAGCCTTGAAGGACGGAGACCTCTACGTCGCTGAGGTAAGCCGCATCCTACGATGGAAGGACATTGAGTCTAAACTAGATAATCCTGGAGAACCTGAGGTAATCAGAGATGACTACCCAAGCGAACAGCACCATGGGTGGAAGTATATCGCCTTTGGGCCAGACGATAAGCTCTACGTGCCCGTCGGTGCTCCTTGTAATATCTGCGAGAGCGATTCGATATATGCTAGTATCACACGCATCGACCCAGACGGCAGCAACCTCGAGATCGTACAGCATGGCGTGAGAAATACCGTTGGCTTTGACTGGCACCCCGAGACGGGAGAACTGTGGTTTACCGACAATGGCCGCGACATGATGGGTGACGACATACCTGCCTGTGAGATCAACCATGCTCCCATGGACGGCATGCACTTTGGCTATCCGTACTGCCATCAGGGCGACCTACTAGACCCAGAGTTCGGAGAGGGCAAGGACTGCGCCGACTACACGGCTCCTGCTCTCAAGCTAGGGGCCCACGTTGCTCCTCTAGGTATTGAATTTTACGAGGGTGATCAGTTCCCTCCCGAATATAAGGGCAGGGCAATCTGGGCTGAGCATGGTAGCTGGAACCGAAGTAAGAAGTCGGGCTATCGCATAATGATGGCGGACGTAGCCGCTGATGGTAGTGTCAGTAATGCGGATGTACTCGTCGAGGGCTGGCTAGACCACGACAGCCAGAAAGTATGGGGCCGACCCGTCGATATCGAGCATTTGTCGGATGGATCACTACTTATATCGGATGATTTTGCGGATGTGGTCTACCGCCTTTACTTTGCGGGTACGTAATGAAGCTACTAGAAATTTTAGAAGACTTAAGCGATGCCATCTTCGGTGACAAGCGGGTGGATGCCCTACAGCACTTTGCCAAACACCAAGGCTTTAAATTCAGACGCAAGGTCAACCCAGATCTGCTGCCCTTGGAGGTACAGCGTCTAGATCTTTTTTCACAAAACCGAAAAAAGAGCAGGAGCATCAAGGGATTTCTCCACAAGCAAGAGACAAAGCCCAATATCCTCGGACAGATATTTGACTATGGTATCGAAGGGTCTACTAGTCGGACGACAGTCTACCTTATGCAGTCCAAGCAGCTGGACCTCCCACCATTTAAAATCGAGCCCAAAAGCCACTTGAGCCGCCTTAATGTCTTCACCAGCAAAAGTGAGTGGTCGGACGTAGACCGGGACTTCGGGAGTAAATATGAAGTCACATCAGATGACCTCAATACGATGCGTATGCTCATCACCATTCAGTTCGCAGAGGTGGTTAATGAGCTCGACGAATACACAATCGAGGGAGTGGACGACTACCTGCTAATTTACCAGCCAAAACACCAAGAAGACATTATCAGGATGGATAACATCTACGGTCTCGCTGTAGAGCTAGCTGATATCATTTTGCATGATCATAGCAATGAGTTGGTGTAGACTAGACCGCCTTCAGGTACCCATTAGCGAGACTTAGAAAGCGAAACCTGGGATGATCAATTCATCCTCAGGCAAAATCGGGACGTCGCTAAGAACTCAGGTACAAAGGTGATTGAGTGCAGCGCAGCGGAATCGAAATCTCCCACCTCCTGCCTACGCTGTCGAAGAAGAGAATCGTGCTAAACGTCCTCAGATCAGCTGACTACCTACGAGATTCCTCAAGCGACACCCAGGACGTCGATCTAGTTACTTACTACCACTCGCCTACTCCTTCGATCACCACTGGCCAACACGGCAGTGATCACATATACGCCAGGGTGCAGCCTACTCACATCTACATCATGTACCGTACCCCCTACAGACTGCGTCAAGCATACTCTACCCGTCACATCTGTCAAGACTATGTGGTCCATTGCGTTGCTCGCAGTGATAGTGACAGTGTTGCGGGCAGGATTGGGATATATCGAAAGCGCTGCATCATCACCCGCCTCCACCTCCTGTGTG
>CAYMFD010000116.1:0-10677 GCA_964389475.1 uncultured Saprospiraceae bacterium | reverse complement strand
TACAACTGTCTAATTGGATAGTGAAAAAAGACATAAGTTGCTGCTTGACAGGATCAACTCTACTTTTGTCTAATTGATACATACTGAAACCCACTATGATTCCTATCAGCAAAACACCAGCAGAAACTGCTATATATTTCATTCTCTTCAAAATTTAGAATGAAGCAAACCGATCTAAGAACGTTTGATTTCTCGACTATTATGCTCCACCTGAGATTGGCGAAGGTAAGACACTTATCATTTGATTGTAGCGACGGCCAGTGCTAGTCATCGATGTGTAATTCAAAAACGTCTAACTATTCGCTTACTAATTCTACCACAACGTATCTTATCACTTGTAAGCGCTACTCACCATTTCACAAAAGAGGAAAAGACTCCCAACCTACTCAATTATAAGTACACGATTTTGATCCCTATCAAATTTGATGACATCTCCATTATCAAACATCATAGCTAATAAATCGTATAAATCTCCTACTCCCAATGGTTTAACATAGCCATCCATCACGGTAATTCACTTATTTAGAATAATAGACCCTCGGTCGATAGCTACTTGTGCGATAAAAATAGAGTCTACCAATACTTCTGCACTGTTACTATAACTTACAATCTAGACTGTTAAGTCTCGCTCATCTGTTCTCAATCAATATGAGTACAACAGCATCACGGCTAAAAACAGGATTACTTTCTTCATGGCTTAAATCAACGTGATGCTATTAACTTAATACCGACTTATAAAAAAGACTATGATATTCCCAACCTAACCTCTGAATCTTTCAAACTTGTAGATATTCTGACCTCGCTCAATCACTATTAGGTCATATGCCTTTTCATAGTATAAACAGTCTCCTTCTTGAACAAAATGATCAAAACAAAGAATTTTTGAGTATGTCTGACAGTATGGTTGCATTGAATAGTACTGTCCGTTCAAAATTAGGACTCCTTCATACCATTTAAGCGACTCAATAACTATCGGAAACACACCTTTGTCGACTTTTCGAATAATATCGAGCCTATTCCAATATTGCTCAATGCTCCGACTATCTTCGATAGACTTGATAATGACCATTACTGACAAGACAAGTGCTATACCAAACCAATTTTTTACTTTCATTTTACCATTTTGGGTTATCAGAATATATGTCCAATATTGTTAGCCTCGATTGAATGCTTCCCGCTAGGGCTGTTGGCAAGGCACGATCCACACAGTAGCTTAGATCTAGACCCCTAGTGCAAAAGAATCTTCCACCAAGTAATCGTCGAGAGGCAGTAAACTAATGCTATAGTCTAATTGCATTATTTCTGGAAATGAAAAAGGCAGACAGTTAAGTGCTTCTACAGTAGCCTTAAAGGCCCTTATATCAATGCTTTTACGGACAAAGTCAGTGTATTCTAACTTGTAAAAACTAATTAGTCTATCTGGTAATTTATAAACACAAACTAAGGTAGATCCTGCATACACAGTTAAGGCAAAAAACATGGGGGAATCAGTATTATCAATTTTAGCAAAGCCTAGTAAGGGAGTGAAAGTGCCATCAGCTAGATATGGCATTCCCACAATGTTAGCATCAATGAAATCGATATGCTGAGGCAGCAATTCCACCCCGTCTGAAGCAACTGAACCGGGATACCAAAACCCTATCTTCTTCATAAACAAAATGATCTCTCGAGCTTGGCTCCCAGGCAAAATGGTATTAAATCCCTCCTCATAAGCAAAGCCTTTCTTTTGAAACTCTAATTCAACTAGTAGCATAATCACTCCTTTATTTTACATTATCCCTGAAGAGATCCCGACATACTCTCACCCATACTTGCTCTTAGAAAGTCTTCAAAACCTTGAATATAAATAGGGAATTTTATTGGATTAGCGAATCTGAATCCAGATGCAATCCTCCCTTTCACAGCTTTCGAAATCCACTCCCCGTTTTGTAATCATATCCACCTCTATGATTTCGTCCTCTCCTATCATGTACTTCTACCTCTCCATGCATACTATCCCACTGTAAGATCTTACCATCACCATTCTCTATAGCTATTGGGTCTAAACTGTCATTCAGCCTCGTTATCTCCAGCTTACTATTTCATGCCTCTTGAATGGTCTGATCATCCCGAGCTGTCTTAACTGCAACTATAACGACACACATTATCGCTACTACTATTATATGCTTTATTTTGCATTACTACCACGTTGCCCTGTCGGTTCCGGTGCATAAAATTGTCATCCTCACCCTTCACTTGCTGTAAACATGGCACAGGTCATACGATCTCGTTATTAGAAACATAGGTTCGAAAGCTGACTTTGATACTTGACATTTTTTGCATTGTGCTGATGGATAGGTCACAACCGACATCGTCATTTTCTGACTTGTTTATGTAGATGCCAATGCGAACATCTATACCTCTATCGTCTATAGACTCAAGAGCTGGTCTCATGGAAATCAAAAAATCTATAAGATCTAACAAAGCTCGATCTTGACCCTCAAATATATCCTCAGGAAAGTAGTTAAACTCCGTAAGACTGCATTTAGCTATACCCCAATCCAGATATTGCTGGCCTTTTTGATAACTAATATCAGGCTGCTTACCTACAAACCTTACATACTTCGAAATATCAATTACTTTGCTACTACTGAAAGTCAGTTTTATTACTGACTGAGATTCAACTAAACTCATTTTATGATTTTACCAGTTTCAATGATTATTTGTTGGGTTTCCTTTCGAATGATAAAGAGCTCTCCAGTACCAGTGGCTTTTACAACATCAAAGTATCGTAAGCCTCTATTTGTACCTAGGTGGAATTCTTTGAAAGCATGAATATCCTTAATACCATTCTTAGCTAAGTACTTCTTTGAGATGGATTTAAATGGTTTAACTACTCTCCCAATAGGAATAAATGTGGCAGCGAGCTCCCATCTATTATTGACTACTGATTGCTTTAGTATCCATAACCAATTATTACCACTAATTCGGTGCTCCAAAACTTCGTCCATTAGCCAGTATTGATCATGGGAAATTTCACCTCTCTGCAAGGCACGCGTGAGCTTTAGCTTCGCATTGAGTATTTGCTCCTCTGTTGGTGGATCTCCTGGCCCACCAGACATCGACTTATGCATCGCATGATTAAATGCACCTACCGCCAAACCTTGAGAAAAGCCACCCAAGAAACTACCACCGCCTATGCTTGAGCCTACACCTCCACCGAGGGCTCCTACGCCAATCATCGCAGCATCACCGAAGTTGGCAGCCGTTGCGCCACTACTTAAGCCCGAAGATATACTTCCTGCAAGAAAACCGTTCCCGAAAGAGCCACCTTGTATATGGGATTGTAAGCCTGAGCTAGTACCGTGAGCAGCAGCTCTACCTACCTCATTCAAGAATGATCCCGTTGGTCCAAAAGCACTACCTATCCCAAACGATGCTACACCTCCTATTGCACCCCACATAGCAGCAGAGGTAATAGAGTTATAGTTACCTAGATTCTTGTTAACTATACTACAAGCACATAATCCTGGACTCTAGAGCTAGTCTTTCAAGACTTAGAAAAAACAAAAGCTAGAGTGAAGCGGTTTTTCCTGATTAAACTGGTGTATCTAGATTTATTATCGGTAGATACATAAGTAACCAAGCAGTTCCCTTTACTGAAGTCGCTAAAAATATTTGATAAATCTGTACAAATCAAAGCTGTTAACAAAGTGAGGTTTTGGTATTCTTAATGACCGTACCCGTCACTAAAATACATGACAATATGATAAATCACCCATAGAGTCAAAAGGCCAAAGAAGAATGTACATATTCTATCAAGTATTTTCATACTTTTCACAAGCCCGAATATGTTAGTAACTAGTATCACAACAAGAATCATTAAATAGCTGTACTTTTCCAAAAGAAAGTTTGACATACTTTGCTTACTCCAATAAACTGATGCTGAGTCTATTCTATAAATACCAGCATATTCTTCCATATTCAGTCTTATGTCACGTATAAAGTAGATAATCATGCAACATAAGGCTCCAGAGACTATTATAGAAATTATTTTAATTGTCTTCATTAGTATTTTACTGTTAGTTTCCAGGTTCCCGTATTTCGTACTCTTGCAAAAAATGCCTTATCATTAGTTGTTAAATCTATACAACCAGCACTACCAGCTTTAGATCCTCCATGTATCGTAAATCCAGATCTTTGCCTTACATCAAAAGGATTTCTTGCAAGATGAGAAACATCAACTCTTTCTGCACCCCATGCAATCGTACCTCCCGGAAATCTTCCCATATCAATTATTGCTCCAGTTTTTTGCACAAACCCTAAATCTGACCACTTCTGAGTTTCATTCATATTAACAGAATATTCACCTTCAGGAAGAGGACCCACATCATGTATTCTCTGTCGATCAGCACTATAGTCAAAAGAGCCATCTGCTAGTGGTCTTCCTGATACTGCTGGATAAGATGCGACAGCTTTCCCATCAACTATTACATATATTCTCTTACCATCAAATACTAATTTTCGAGGAGGATCGGCACCTCCTTTATGCATCGCATGATTAAATGCACCTACCGCCAAACCTTGAGAAAAACCTCCCAAGAAACTACCGCCACCGATACTAGAGCCGACACCTCCACCGAGGGCTCCTACGCCAATCATCGCAGCATCACCCAAGTTGGCAGCCGTTGCGCCACTACTTAAGCCCGAAGATATACTTCCTGCAAGGAAGCCACTCCCGAAAGAGCCACCTTTTATATGGGATTGTAAGCCTGAGCTAGTACCGGGAGTAGCAGCTCTGCCTACTTCATTTAGGATTGATCCCGCACAAAAACCAAACAGTACTAATCTATTCTAGTCAACTACCATTTGATCTCTTATTGGTCTGGATTCTCGTTATACTTTATCCACCTCAGGTATGTCTCCGTAGAAGGAGACATGACCGGTCTTTTCTGTCGAGAAAGTATGCCATTTCTGTTAAGACAGGTAATCGCATTGTTGGCTGCGAGCCTGTTTCCTAAGGTCGATTTAAAAGGATAGAGACCATAATTCTCAACCGTGCAGTTTACTTTACTTTATATAGTTCCTTCCATTTGGTTTAACTCACATCAATAAATTAAATAAAACACTTTTTTTTAATATTAGCCTTAGCCATCCTATCTCTATAATTCTCTATTGAAAAGACCTTTTATCCATTTACAAAAAGATAAACCCTTATAGCCAAAATCATCTATGTGTTTATTCATTAAAAAGCCATTATTAACAAAATAACTATAATCATTAAAGTCATCATTAAATATAATAAAATCTTCATGAATAACACTTGCCACAATCTCGTATCCTCGATTGTAAAATGAAGGATCTGTAATAAAGCTGTTCTGCCAGTCCTTGTAATTTCGAGAAATTAATAGTTGCTTTATTCTGTCACTCACTCGAAAACTAACTATGTCTCCGCTGTGGTAAATCTTAGAATCAGTTTGAGGATTCGAAACTAGGTCTTCTTCATATTTCTTTATTAGTGAATCTAGATCTTTTCCTTTGTACACTATAGTAAAAGATACTAGATCTGACACATTGACAATGTACCGAACAAAAAACCCCCACTTCTTTTTATCAATATCTGTTTCTAAAATCATATCTACCTTATTGGATTCCACCAGTCGCTCGTCAATTTTCCCCAATGACGAGGATTGAAGATAATGTGTTTTTTTCCGATATTTATATGCCACACGTTGGCAGTACCACTCATACCTTTTCCCTTAAGATAATTCAAATGATGTCTATGTAGCTGAAGTTGCTTACCCCCAATCAGAAAACCATCCTTTATGACCCGTGTTTTTGACAGTATTTTCAACAATCCTGCTCCTCCTGCTGTCAGAGCTATATCCACCTTGTTCTCCCAAAGCACGTGCCCTACAAGTCCCCAAGCCCCATCCTCAACCAGGTACCATGCCCTAGTATATTCTTCAGGAGTAATTCTTCCATTATTCAACTCGCCAGCTAAGTAATTCAAAAGTTCCTCGTCCGTTGGAGGGTCTCTCCTTCCTTCATTCTGTGACTTATGCATCGCATGATTAAATGCACCTACCGCCAAACCTTGAGAAAAGCCACCCAAGAAACTACCACCGCCTATGCTTGAGCCTACACCTCCACCGAGGGCTCCTACGCCAATCATCGCAGCATCACCGAAGTTGGCAGCCGTTGCGCCACTACTTAAGCCCGAAGATATACTTCCTGCAAGAAAACCGTTCCCGAAAGAGCCACCTTGTATATGGGATTGTAAGCCTGAGCTAGTACCGTGAGCAGCAGCTCTACCTACCTCATTCAAGAATGATCCCGTTGGTCCAAAAGCACTACCTATCCCAAACGATGCTACACCTCCTATTGCACCCCACATAGCAGCAGAGGTAATAGAGTTATAGTTACCTAGATTCTTGTTGATCATGCCAGACGCGATCGTTGATCCCATCGAAAATGCAGCTCCGATAGCAGCAGCAGCCAGTATCGGCAGATCTCCGTGTGGATCAGCCATACTGATCGGATTATTATTCATCGAAGCATAAGGCGAATTATGATAGCCGGCTTGCTCAGCTTTAGGATCTATTTGCATCCATCTACCTAGACTAGCGTCATGACTTCTATAGGTTGCAAATGAAAGCGTAGGAGATATATCATCAAACCGCTCGATACCATTGTACTCCTGCCGTACATCATTACCTGTGGGGTTGATAAAGTTACCCTCAAAGCGCATACCGTGCGGATAGTAGTGATGTGTAGCTGTTACCTCATTAGCAGCGGCATCGCTAGGATCTGTGACAGCATAACCATCGACATTTTTGTCAACATATGCCACTCGTACATTACCCAGGTGGTCACTAATGTGCCACTCAGCATACGCATCGCCACTAAAACCCTCTAACTCTTCGTTGTAGACTACACGGCCATGCTCGTGATAAATCGACTTTAAGGTACCATTCTCATATTCGAACATACCCTGATAATGCCGCTCTACAGGTTCATTCTGATTAGTTGCAGCTGCCGAATGTAGAGCCGATCCCAAAGCATCGTAAGTATATTGTAGTTCTCCTCCTGGAGTAGTAATAGAGACAGGGTTGTCAAGATGTGTATATAGATTCACTGTAGTACCCTGTCCGTCACTAGTCATATTACCATTATGATAGGCATAAGTTGTTGATGCATTGGCAAAACCACGATCCTTGCTCTCTTGCTCTGTTACGGACGTCAACTGGTTACCCATATAGCTTGACATAGTAAGATCATCAATCACGCCATACTGTGGACTGCCGGCTGGTGACATCTCTAACAACCCTTTGCGCCTTATCTTATCGATGTTACCTCTCCCGTCACGGTAACCTATATCTACCTGGTAAGCATTGCCTGGGATTACCTCACAGCTGATATTGTCATATCCTCGATAGCGTGCCTTTGTCAATCGATTGGCCGCATCATAGGTGTAACCATAGCTGTGCTGTCCTTCGCCTGGTATGGCCCACTCCATCCACGATATATTCCCATTGTGGCGATCTGGAGCATCAAGGTCAGGATTACCGTCATCGTAGTGCAACTCTAAAGCAAACAAGCGCGACGTGGGAGTGGCACCACCTGGTCCTGGAGTAGCGCCACCGCCTGGTGTGATAGGGATGGAGGACCCTCCATTAAATCCTAGCAGACTGGACGATAGAGCACCCTGCATAGTCGACAACTGGGACTCCGATAGACTGATGCAATCTGCAATAGATGCCTGGACACCCTGCATGAGATCAGCCATAGTGACTGTACCATCATCTTGTATCTGTATGGTTGCCTGACTCTCATGACTATAGGTAGTACGGCCACCACCATTGATTGGCAGATTAGCCGTATAAAGTACTTCCCTTTGCTCACCTGTCGATGGTAGGCTCAGCGTGAGAAAGATATTTTTTCCCTTATTGTCATTAAGCCCGAGACATTCGTACAGTATCGACAGATTAATCTTATCTGTTATATTTTCACACCCATTATCATCTTCACAATCAGGAGCTGAAGGCCCTGTACCTGTATCTTCAATATTGTTAATGGCAATCAATCTTCTCTGACCATCATAGCGATAATCAAGTACCTCTCCATCGCCTAGTGTGGTAGTACCCAATAAATCATATGTCGAATTTTATTGATAGTCTGCAAGCTTAATCTTTCCTACACCTGGATAATTGCCCACTACTGACTCTAGTCGGAGACCACGATCATATTCGTAGTCTCGCCGCACTACGTGGCTAGCACCATCTGGCCCTACATGGGTAGTAGTCTCTAGTCTCACATTGTCCATAGCATCGTGCGATACTACTGCCGTACTCTGCCCGTCGAGATACTGCGTAGTAGTCGTTGTGGCACGACCATAAAGGTCATAATCCACTGTACTAGATAGCATATTGCCCGTTATAGTAGCACCGTCTAGTACACTCGTCTCACTTGCACCTACCCAAGAAGTTAGTAGATCACTGTAATACGGATAATTATATTGGACAGCCTCACCATCCTTTGTGATCATCTCAACGAAGTCGAGATAATCAGGATGATAGGTATAAGACATAGTAGCGCCATTAGGTAAAGTCTCTGTCTTTAACTCGTCGTGGTCAGGCCCGTAAGTTGAAGTATGCATGCCTTTACCGGGTATGCTCGCTGTATGTTCTTGTCTATTATCGTAGTACGTATAAGTGTAATTAAGGTCAGCATTGCCTGGCGACGATCCTGGAGGTATCACCTCTTCTATCAGGTCTTGAGCATTGTACTTGTATAAGGTGCGATAACCGAGACCATCATCAGAAGCAATAGTTTTACCAAATCTATCTTTGTAAGATGTAACTGTCTGACCATCTTGATCCGTAGATGACTGCTGAAGAAGGGTATGTGCTGGATAACCATCAATTGTCTCCCCATTACTACCATATGTCATACTCACAGGGTTAGGTGCTGATAGATGTTGCGATTCGAGTGTGCGAGACAGAGGACTATCTTCGTAGTAGTAGGCTATACAACCTGCACTAGATGAGCACTTCCGTTCTAGTCTACCTACTGCATCATAGCGGTACTTCACACCAAAGTCAGTACCTCCTTGGGTATACCCCAGCTCCAAAGAAGAGCTTGTTTTGCCAGATGGTAGTAGACGTGTCTCCGTTGTACCTGAAGGCAGCCTGGGACTACTGCTAGGGTATGATACTGTAGTTGTTAGCACCTCATCATCACTAGGATCAATGACGTAGGTTTTTTCAGTAACAATGCTGCCATTACGATCGGATTTAAGTAAGACTCTATTAAAACCGTCATATTTAACATACCTAGACTCTACGCCTAAAGCATTAGTTGTAGATCTCAGTCTTCTCAGATTATCATACGTGTAGGACACCTCGCGTATCCCATGCTTGCGCTTACTTAGAAGGCCATACTCATACTCATACTCTGTCGCCAATATCTGCCCACGGGTCTTAATACTCTCTATAAGTCCTTCACTATTAATATCTGTACTTGGATCAACGATCTCTTTAACTATAGTCCAGTCAGCACCATCTCGCCGATAAGTCTTAGTATTGACTACTCGCTCTACGTTACCTATTTCTATTACATCATAGTCGCTTTTAACACCACTATGTTCACCATTATCTACCAGTGTCTCTATAGGTATCGACACAACATTTCTATCCAGTAATCGCTGACGTGCACCTGCGAGTAATGGCGAGTTCGGCATGTCCTCGACATACTTATGTGTCACAACTCGTTCTGGATCATTAACGGAGCCAAGTCCGTCCGTCCAGTAGATTTCCTTGATAGGGTTATGATGAGATCTATTTTCTTTGTATTCATATAGATCGTAGGTGGTCACACCGTCAACCGTACGTTTCACTTGACTTACCTTAGTATCGTAACTCAACAGGTTATAGTACTCTGTAAAGCTCTCTATCTGGAAATCACACCGCGTCTCTACCCCAAAGGTTTTCATGAAGTACTGACTAGTCTTACTATCGTACTCCGTCTCCGTACTGGCAACTTGTTCGCCACTACTATCATAAGTAATGGATGACACAGGCAATCCATCGTTGCCATCGAGATATGACTCCGACGGTACAGGGTGACCTACATAAATGGCACCGAATGGACGACGGTAATTAGGAATAGAAGGCCTTACAAAGGAAGTTGGCGTCTTGTACTTAGTTACTGTATATCCGTAAGGGGTATCAGAACTACCACCATCATTGACATATGTCCTAACATGCGAATAAAGTACAAGTGCTGAGCTCTGACTGGTAAAACGCCTAAACGGATAGGACGTCAAGCGAATAAGACTATTGTAACACTCTTGAGATGTACCATTCCCCGCGTAATATACTCCTAAACCAGCAGTACGTATCAATGAGGCTGTAGTAGGCTCCGCGAGCAATATGCCCGACGAACCTGTAATAGTTGTTGCAGCGACAGCTCCATCGATAGGCGTGAAGGAGATAGAGGCAGAAGCCCTACCTGAGTTCTGCGATCTTAGAACCGCCTATACGGCTATCGGGTCCTTTGATGGTATATGCTCTGATACAGTGGTAGCGTTCAAGGTAGGTGAGGGCCCATATTATGATCTTAATATCTATACAGAGTATCTTCCAGGCTTTACTGATGCTCAGACGCAGAAGACCCTCATGGACGACCACTTACGGA
>CAYMFD010000115.1:9058-10748 GCA_964389475.1 uncultured Saprospiraceae bacterium | reverse complement strand
ATCGTGCCAGCCACAGTCGCACTTTTCTTGGCTACGACCAGTATCTCTGTTTGCGAACGGGAGCTGGATGCTGCCCATTAGTGTGAACTTCCCCTTATTGTTCATTAAAGAGAGGGAACTACCTCAGTAAAAGTAGAGCTGTACCTACTGTTAAGCAGCCACCAGCAACTGACGGTGTAGAGCGAAAGTGACGTAGTCAGCAAATGTGCGGTCCGCAGAGTTTTGGTAAATGATCACGATAAAAATCCATTTCTTCAGCCTCTTTTAATAGTAGGTAGCTGTAGGAGCCCAACTCAAGGACAACGCAATTTGCACAGACGAAGACACGATGCGACGTAGGAGTATTCGCCTTTCAGCGTCATGATTTTTGCCTCCTTTTGATCTAGCAAAAGAGGTCGTCCGTCCGGCGAAACGGACATATCAGTGAGTCTTTAACAATAATCAACATACTGTGGCGTCACAGACCTATCCCTAATCCAAACCGTCTAGTACAAATACAACTCGCCTATTAGCTGCATAGTACTCTCCTTTCTTAGGTACCTTTAGCGGCTGTGTGCCACCATAGCCTTGCGTACTGAGTCGGCGACCACTTACTCCCTTGCTTACCAGATACTTGGCGACCACGGCGGCCCGGTCAGCAGATAGACTCATGTTGTCTCTAGCATTACCCACTACGTCGGTATGACCTTCTATCTTGACAGAGAGCTGCGGGTTGCGGACTAGGAAGGCAGCAAATATGTCCAGGTCTCCATAGGACTCGCCCTCGATCTCCGCCTTGGTATGGACGAACTGTACATTTTTTGGGATATACTTTTCTGCCACTTGCTTTGTTACGATTGTCTGACTAGGTGCTATATCGCTCGTCTCGCGGGCAGGCGGTTTTGGGGACTGCTGCTTGGCTTTGGGTTGTTGCATGGGTTTAGACTGCTCTCTAGCCGTAGGCTTAGGGGTGGCGGCCGGCGCTGGTGTAGGTTCTTCTTCGACCTCAGTAGGCAGTAGGTAGTTGCCAGTTGGGATCGTCACATAGTCCTTGCTCACACCAAACAACTGCTCATACCAGCTGTAATCCTCCTCTTTGCGAGGTAGCGACCAGAGTAGCTCCACCTCACCCTCATGCAAAGCATTGAAATAGTCTACACGCAGGTCGTATGACTTACCCGCTTCGAGATAGGCGGTCCCTTCGAAGATACCTAGGTCATTGAGTCCCCACTGGTTGATGACCATTACATCGTCTACCCATACACGGATGCCGTCATCCACCTGCGCTGCGAAACTGTACTCACCCGTCTCACTTGTGACCAGCTGGCCATACCACTTGATCGAACACTTATCCGCCCGTATGCCTGCGACGGGTGGCGTCCCATGCCATGCTAGTTTGATCTGTGATACCTTCTGCGTGGTGACGAGACGGTCAAAATTATCACCATCATAAAACTCAGCCCTCAGTCCATGCTGGCCGACGGCAGTCATCATTGTGACTATAATCAACACGGCGGTTAAGAGATGTTTCATATTAGCGTCATTGTTTGCAGCATAAGTTACTGCTCTTTACTTGCTCTGATGCGGGACTTTCTACCAAAGGCAAGATACTATCTACAGGTGTAGTTTAACTCTTGTCGACTGAATAACGACTTTCCACTTTCCCCTCTTCTGAGATCACTGAGCGGAGCCGAAGTGCCCTTTTTCAACT
>CAYMFD010000115.1:1159-8958 GCA_964389475.1 uncultured Saprospiraceae bacterium | reverse complement strand
TCCCCTCTTGATGGTCACTGAGCGGAGCCGAAGTGACTTTCCCACACACTTCTTCTACCTATCATCGACATGTTTGGCAATGTCCATTTTATCGTGAAGGACTCTCACCACGATAATGTACTCCACGTCGTACCGATAGAAGATGAGGTGCCTCCCAATATGTACTTGCCGATAGTCATAGGCTGTGGTTTTAAATGCTTTACCGATGAGGTTGTGGCTGCTTATACGTGTAAAGGCATCAAACAGTAGATCCTGATATTTTTCTGCTTGTGACAGGCCCCAGCGATCGGCAGTGTACTCATAGATTTGCTCTAGATCTTCTTCTGCCTTGGGGCTGATTCTAATCATTACTGAGCAGCTTGGCTTTCATACGAGCTTTAAATGCCTCGTTGTCAAAAGGCCTTGGATCACCACTTTCTTCACCGACAACTAGTGCTGTCTGGATAGCCTTTATTTTTTGCTGTTCGGTCTCTAGTAGTCGTAGGGCAGATCGTACTACCTCACTTACCGTCTGGTAACTCCCTTCTTGTATCTGATCTCTGATGAAGTCATCAAAGTGTTCGCCTAGAATTATAGATGTATTCCTGCCCATCGTTTGTAGCTTTTACCAAAGATACCATATTCTGGTATTTTGCGCTACTGGGTCTTTGCGAGAAATTTTCACCAGCGGAGTAGACCCGACGACTATTGTAGAGAGCTTATCGCCAGCGGGGTAGAACCCACGACTGGCTAACGAACTTTCCCCTTTCCTTTTTCGACTCCCTAGGTCACTGAGCGGAGCCGAAGTGACATCTTTCTATTATTTTAGCAACTACACAATCCTGACTATGAAAACACTACTCCATACCATCACGCTAATCCTAGCATCACTATTCCTATACGGCCAGTCCACCCCGGACAGCCTCATCGATAAAGCCACGGCCGGCTTTAAGTTTCGATCCGTCGGGCCAGCCTTTATGTCGGGACGTATTGCCGATATCGCCATCCACCCAGACAACCCTGCCGTATGGTATGTGGCTGTAGGATCAGGTGGGGTGTGGAAGACGAGCAATGCCGGCGCCACCTTTGAGCCGATATTTGACAGTCAGCCCTCCTTCTCTATCGGCTGTGTGACCCTAGACCCAAGCAATCCTGCCATCATATGGGTAGGTACGGGCGAGAATGTAGGGGGCCGCCACGTAGGATTCGGGGACGGGCTCTACCGCAGTAGTGACGATGGTAAGACCTGGCAACACATGGGCCTCAAGGAGAGCGAACACATCAGCAAGGTCGTCGTACATCCTGACGATAGCGATGTCGTGTGGGTAGCCGCGCAAGGCCCCCTCTGGAGTAAGGGCGGCGAACGCGGCCTTTATATGACCACCGATGGCGGCACGACGTGGACCCAGACCCTCGGCGATGACGAGTGGACAGGCGTCACAGATATTGCGATCGATCCCCGTAATCCCGATGTACTTTATGCCGCTACTTGGGATCGACACCGCACCGTTGCTGCCTACATGGGTGGCGGACCAGGCACAGGCCTTCACAAGAGTACCGATGGTGGCCGCACGTGGACGGAGCTAAGCACGGGATTGCCAACGAGCAATATGGGTAAGATCGGCCTAACCATCTCGCCGCACCAGCCTGACGTCCTCTATGCCGCTATCGAGCTAGACCGTCGCAAGGGTGGGGTATACCGCAGTAGCAATGCTGGTGCCTCTTGGACCAAGATGTCTGACGCTGTATCTGGCGCCACTGGACCACACTA
Source organism: uncultured Saprospiraceae bacterium (assembly GCA_964389475.1). Classification (GTDB taxonomy): domain Bacteria; phylum Bacteroidota; class Bacteroidia; order Chitinophagales; family Saprospiraceae; genus CAYMFD01. The sequence continues at coordinate 7,208 of CAYMFD010000115.1, read as the reverse complement.
CTACCAGGAGCTGTATGCCTGTCCCCATGAGTTCGATCGGCTATACCTCGTTGATGTACGTATGCAGATCAGCGATGATGGTGGCAAGACCTTCCGACGTATGTCCGAGGAGCACAAGCACAGTGATAACCACGCTATTGCCTTCCTCGAGGATCGGCCCAACTACCTACTCGTAGGTACGGATGGTGGCCTTTATGAGTCGTATGACCTAGCGCAAAACTGGCGGTACTTTGATAACCTGCCCCTCACGCAGTTCTACGATATCGCGATCGATGACAGCGAGCCATTTTACCAGATCTACGGCGGTACACAAGACAATAGTACGCAGTGTGGTCCCAGCCAGACGGACAATGTACACGGCATAATGAATGATGACTGGCGGGTCGTCCTCAACTGGGATGGGCAGCAGCCCGCCATCGAGCCGGGCAATCCCGATATCGCCTACGGCCAGCGTCAGCAGGGTACCCTCAGCCGTATCGATATGAAGACTGGCGAAGTCATCGATATCCAGCCCACACCAGCGGCTGGCGAGTCCTACGAACGGTGGAACTGGGATGCGCCGATCCTCATCTCGCCACACGACCCCAAGACAGTGTTTTTTGCCTCGCAGCGATTGTGGATGTCGACCGATCGTGGCGACAGCTGGACAGCTTTATCGGGCGACCTCACTCGCGATGAGCGACGTGTCGACCTGCCCATCATGGGAGCCGTACAGAGCTATGACAATCCGTGGGACATTTACGCCATGTCGACCTATAATACGATTACGATGATCGCCCAGTCGCCTGAGGATGCCGGCCTCATTTACATCGGTACGGACGATGGCCTCGTGCAGATCACGGAGGATGGTGGTGATAACTGGCGCAAGATGGAGGTGGGCCGCCTACCCGGTTGCCCCAAGACAGCCTATGTCAATGAGATCAAGGCTGACCTTTACGATGCCAATGTCGCCTACCTAGCGGCTGATAATATCAAGTACGGCGACTTCCAGCCCTACATCTACAAGACGACCGATAAGGGCAAGACTTGGAGGAGTATGCGTGGCGATATGCCCGACCGACAGCCTGTATGGCGTATGGTCCAGGACCACGTCAATAAAGACCTGATCTTCGCAGGGACAGAGTTTGGCCTGTATGTCACGATCGATGGTGGCAAGCACTGGTCGCCGATGAGCAATGGCCTGCCGCCTATCGCTGTCCGTGATGTACAGATCCACCGCCGCGAGAATGACCTCGTGCTAGGGACGTTTGGTAGGGGTATCTACATCCTAGATGACCTGAGCCCACTGCGAGCTATGGCAGACGTAGTTGCAGCCGAGGCACCTGCCCTCGTCGATGCGAGTGATGCCCACTGGTATGTACCACGGTCCAAGATATCTTTTGGTGATAAAAAAGGCTCGATGGGAGCGACCCACTACGTCGCGGATAATCCGCCATTCGGTGCCGTCATTACCTACTACCTCCCAGAGGCTCTCAAGACCAAGCGACAGCTACGACAAGACAGCGAGCAGAAAGCCAAAAAGGCCAATCGCCCTATCTCTGTGCCCGACTGGTCCGCCTTGACGGCAGAGGAGATGGAGGTCGGCCCATACATCTGGCTCACGATTACCAAGGATGGCGGCGAGCCCGTGCGACGTATGACAGCACCCGTCACTGGTGGCGTACACCGTGTAGCGTGGGACCTTCGCCCCGATAGCCCCGCCCCACTTACTAGGGCGACGGACGGTGGACAGACCATGATGGTCGCACCGGGTACCTACGAGGTGTCGATGGCCATAGAGCACGACGGTGTCATCACCCCCGTAGATGGTAATCGGACGATAGAGGTCACCCCACTACAAGAGCCCGCTCTCCGACAGATGGAGGTAGGTGAGGTAGCGGCCTTCTGGCGATCTTACGAAGTAGCAGGAGCACAGCGTAGCAAGCTATCCGAAGAGCTCAGCGACCAGCAGCGATATGCCAAGGCCCTACGTACAGCAGCCAGTCGATCTGGTGTCAATATGTCTGAGGCGGTAGCTACCCTCGCAGGCGTACAGGATGCGCTAGCACAGGTCAGCGAGCAGTTCTCTGGTAATACCGCTAAGAACACCATGGGCGAAAAGAGCAACCCGACCATCAGCAGCCGATTCTTTGATGTATACCGTGGTATCAGCAATAGTACCTACGGCCCTACCAAGACCCACCTACAGATGATGGATATCATAAAGTCGGATCTCGCTAATGTCGGTGATGTACTGGCCCAACAACGTCGAGTACTGGAAGGGCTAGCGGCAAGGGTGCAGCAGGCTGGTGGTCCTGAGGTGATGTGGGAGTAGGGATAGCCGACTTTCTAGAGCGATTGCAAACGTTTAAAAAAGACTAAACGTTTGTAATCGGCTTGACTCGTATCAAGTTTTATATGTTGTGGCAGGTGATAGAGTGGTACATAGCCTGATCTTATTAATAGCTATCGTCTAGAGTGTCTTATGTCTTTCAACCTACTTAGTTCGATGTCCGTATCTGCTTTGGAGACCATTGGTCGCACCTGACATAAGTATTTTCGCGCAGTATGGTGATAATTAAGGTCAGTATCGGTGCTGTAGAACAAAGCCTGCACTATCCTCGCACCAGTAGTTAATTTAATAGCACTAAGATTATTGTTTGTGAGTTCTAGTGAGAAGCAGCCAGTATAGCCAGGCTGTACGATGGTCGAAAGGCTTATACCTAGACGATTGTAAGAGCTCCTAGTCTTGAGCTCACAGTACATGTTGCCTGGCAGTTTTACATACTCCAGTGTACTAGCCAGCACGGTCTGGCCAGGATATAGAATTATTTGATCTCCTAGTTGACGACGGGTTTTCTTGAAATGTCCTTCTATCTTCTTGACTTTATAGTCTACGTCTATAAATGGATTGCGAGTGTATGAAGTAATCAAAAAATCAATACCCAACCGGAGGTCAATGGCCATCTCACCTAGTTGCTTTTCCATATCCAGGATCGGATCAATAACCAAGTGCTTACTGTCCAGAGCTTTCTGTAGTTTTTCTCTAGTCAGTATACTCATGCTCCCACTTTTGCCTTATCATGAAATTAGCGATTGATTTTCCAGTCAGATTATTGACTACCTCAAATGCTTGGTCATCTGCGAGCTTGGGGTAGTACTGGTTTCTGTGCTTCCAGACGTCCCAGGCTGTTTGATATACGCCATGGAGCTCTTCAGTACAGGAAACCTCTAAAGGCACGTACTCACAAAAATTGTCACTTTTAGGGATTTTGTATCTAATCCGTAAGCTTAGATTAGGATCCTCTCTTTCTGTGGCCTCAGTAAGTCTTCTAACTATTTCATTGGCTCTTCCAGCGAGAAAGTCGTCGACAACTTGTATCCTCGAAGTAGTCGATGGGTGAGTATCTGAGTCGACAGCATCAGATGCCTTATACTTCAAATAGTCGCTTATGAGAGGGCCTACATATTGGGCAGCGAATATATCACAGAAATGCTCCATGTAGTGATGCTCTGTTTTTAACTCTGACTTACTGTGATCTTCTTCAACATGGTAAACTTGGGCAGCCACCTCTCCGGTAATGTTATAGTACTGATCTATGTAATGCCCCACTTCGTGGTATATTACTATGTTATAGAGATAGTTATAAACTTCCAGTTGCGGTATGCCTATTTGTACCAGTTCTTCATCAAAAGTGACTTCGCAGTCTTCTTTGATCATTTCTATAAGAGGACCTAGATTGCTCAAGGTACCCCTAAAGTTATAATTATTAGATTTCATGCTTGTGACGATCACAGGTAGGTCGTCCACCCATTCCTCTAGCACTTTCTCAAGGCAGAATATAGTTTCGTAAGGAGTGATATTCAATGTGCTATCCTCAAGGTAGCGGATACTTTCTTGTAAGAACTCGATGTACTCCCACATGCGTGGCACTGCATCCTTCGTTATGCTGTCTGCTAGGCATGTATTTAGATAGTCGCTTAGACGCTGTAGTTTTTCTTGGAAATGTCGAAGTGGAGGCGCAAAGTACTGTACATCTGCTAGCTCAAGAAGCTAGGCTCTTATCTGATTGACTTCTATAGATAGGTAGTCCTTATTCATGCATAGGCACGATCCAGCAATAACTCACGAATGATCTGCCAGTCTTCTCGTTCGTAGTCTTGCGATGGCTTGTGTGGTACCTTGTCGGCCACTCTAAATGCTAAGTGTATGACCACCTTAGACATATGTCTGTCTAGATCATAGACTGACATATCCCTGGCAGCCAGACTTTGAGAGTTGTCAACAAGTGTGGTTAAGTAGGTGCTAAATGATTCTTTGCCTTCTAGGAATAGACCTATAAGATTAGCATGTGTGGTAAAAGGATTAATTTTTTTTCTTTTTGCTAGCAGCACTGACCCCTGTTTGAATTACAAATAACGGAATTATCATAATATGTTGTACACTGTGGACCCCAATTTCCCACATTTGACTTCCAATCGCCCATCTTCTCCTCGCCACATCCCCCTGTCCATTAGCCCAAACCCCTTACTCGTTCCAGCCCGAGCCCCGTGCACGTCCTCGACCAATTCTATTGTCGATCAACCAGCGCTGGCGCAGCCAGACCATCTAAAGCGTAGCGTGTGCCCAGCGTGGCGTGCACGCGACTGGAAGTCGCGAGGACGTGTTGCTTGGCTCGGGCGACCAGTGTGGCGGAGACGTGCACTGGGCTCGGGCGACTATAATCCCCAATCATATATTACTTTTATAGCATCTACTACCACAGTAAACTATGAACAAACAACAGCTAGCTGCCAAGATATGGGAATCCGCCAATCAGATGCGGTCCAAGATCGAGGCCAACGAGTACAAGGACTACATACTCGGATTCATATTTTATAAATACCTGTCAGAGAAGCAAGTGCAGTACTGCAAGGCAGAAGGCATGGCGGACGAGACCCTGCGAGCACTCAGTGAGGAGAATACTGACGCCGTCAAATACATAATGCAAAACAAGGGCTACTTCATAGCCTACGACGACCTATTCTCTACGTGGGTAGAGATGGGCAGCGACTTCGATGTGTCCAATGTCAGAGATGCTCTATCGGCATTTAGCAGGCTGATCAGCCCTGCACATAAGAAGCTCTTCGACGGTATATTCGACACCTTGCAGACTGGTCTCAGCAAGCTGGGTGACAGTGCCGCTAAACAGACCAAGGCCATAAGCGACCTCATACACCTCATAAAGGATATACCCATGGATGGCAAGCAAGGCTACGATGTGCTAGGCTTCATCTATGAGTATCTGATAGGGCAGTTCGCTGCCAATGCAGGTAAGAAAGCGGGCGAGTTCTACACTCCCAATGAAGTGTCGGTACTACTGTCTGAGATCGTAAGCGACCACCTCCGTGACAGAGACGAGATACAGATCTACGATAGCTGTAGCGGCAGTGGCTCCCTACTTATCAATATAGGCAAGAGCATAACCAAGCACGTAGACCACAAGGACAACATAAAGTACTATGCCCAAGAGCTAAAGAAAAATACCTACAACCTGACTAGGATGAATCTCGTGATGAGAGGCATCATACCCAGCAATATAGAGACTCGCAATGGTGATACCCTAGAGGACGACTGGCCCTACTTCGACGAGAGCGATAGAGTCAATACCTACAGCACCCTCTATGTAGATGCAGTAGTGTCCAATCCGCCGTACTCGCAGAAGTGGGATCCTGCACATAAGGACAGTGACCCTAGGTATGCACGGTTTGGTATGGCACCCAAGTCCAAGGCCGACTTTGCCTTCTTGCTACACGATCTCTACCACCTCAAGCCGGACGGCATCATGACTATAGTGCTGCCCCATGGCGTACTATTCAGAGGTGGGCAGGAGGGAGTGATACGCCAGCGACTGATAGAGGCCAATCATATAGACGCTATCATAGGTATGCCGGCAGGTATATTTTTCGGTACAGGGATACCTACTGTGGTGCTGGTGCTCAAGCAAAAGCGAACCACCACCGACCTGCTGGTAGTAGATGCCTCTAAGGGCTATGTCAAGGAGGGCAAGAACAATAGACTGCGAGCATC
>CAYMFD010000115.1:0-1059 GCA_964389475.1 uncultured Saprospiraceae bacterium | reverse complement strand
GGGCTGAGAGAGACCCTATTTACGCCAGTGAGTGCGGTCAATAATACACTGGCGGTGACTGACCTGCGAGCTGCCATCATGGAGCAGGAGAGTGTGCAGGCCTTCGTAGAGCAGTTTGGGCAGCAGTTTGGCGACTTCGACACCTACCTAGCGGACAGGCTACTCACCCACATGGACACCGTACACATAGTACGGGACAAGGAGGCACTAGGCCACGAACTATTTCGCCGGCTAGCACCCCTGCCGCTACTAGACAAGTACGAGGCCTACCAAGTACTAGACGACGAGTGGGACACCATAAAGGTAGACCTAGAGGTGATACAGACAGAGAGCTTTGCCTCTACTACGGTGGTAGATCCGCACATGGTCCTAAAGAAAAAAAGCGGCAAGGAAGTAGAAGTGCAAGAGGGCTGGCTGGGTCGTATACTGCCCTTTGACCTAGTGCAGCAGACCTACCTCACAGACGAGGTAGAGGCTATAGCCGACCAGCACAACCGCCTAGCAGAGATCGCCGCTACCTACGAGGAGGTGCTAGAGTCGCTAGACGAAGACGACAAAGAGCAAGACACTGTCAACGAGGCCAAAGACGGCTGGGTCAATGCCGCCGTAGCACGAGAAGCCAAAGCCATAAAGAAAGACATAGCCAAAGATGGAGACGTAGAGCCCGACACCTACGAGGCCTACATACTACAGGTAGACGAGCTGATAACCGAAGAGAAAAAACTAAAGAAGCAAGTAAAAGCAGCCGATGCCGACCTCCACCTACTGACCAAGGCGACCATAGAAGCCCTCACCGACGAGCAAGTGTATGCCCTCCTCCACCTCAAGTGGATAGCCCCCATACAGACACAGCTCCACCACCTACCCATACGGATCATAGACGAGCTGACGGCTAGAGTGACGGCCATAGCAGACAAGTACAGCACTACCTACGCCGATGTAGCCCAGCAGATAAGCGAAGCAGAGCGATCACTCTCCGCACTGATTGATGACCTTGACGGCAATGAGTACGATATGAAGGGATTGAAGGAATTTAAAGCATTGATGGATGGGTAAGGT
>CAYMFD010000114.1:0-10790 GCA_964389475.1 uncultured Saprospiraceae bacterium | reverse complement strand
AGAGCACTTCCATGGTAAGGAAGGGGTCGGGGGTTCAATTCCCTTCATTGGCTCTGCGAAATGCACATTTAGAACATTAATTCATATTTAATCTTGTAAAAAGCTTTCAGATGGCTAAAGAAACGTTTAACAGGAGTAAGCCGCACGTAAATATCGGTACAATTGGTCACGTTGATCACGGTAAAACGACGCTTACTGCCGCTATTACATACGTGCTCTCGCAAGACGGTCTTGCTGAGAAGAGAGACTACGATGCGATTGACGGTGCTCCTGAGGAAAAAGAAAGAGGTATTACTATTAATACCGCTCACGTAGAGTACGAAACAGCTAACAGGCACTATGCCCACGTTGACTGTCCAGGTCACGCCGATTATGTTAAGAACATGGTTACGGGTGCTGCACAGATGGATGGTGCAATCCTAGTTGTTGCGGCAACAGATGGCCCTATGCCACAAACACGTGAGCACATACTACTGTGTCGCCAGGTAGGTGTACCAGCGATCGTAGTATTCATGAATAAAGTTGATCTTGTCGATGACGAGGAGATGCTTGAGCTAGTTGAGATGGAAGTACGTGAACTACTAGACTCTTACGAGTTTGATGGTGATAACGCTGCTGTAATCCCTGGTTCTGCACTTAAAGCCCTAGAGGGTGATGCTGGTGCAACACAAGCGATCAAAGACCTTATGGCTGCTGTAGATGCACAGATTCCTGAGCCTACACGTGAAGTTGATAAGGATTTCTTGATGCCTATCGAGGATGTATTCTCTATTACTGGCCGTGGTACTGTTGCTACAGGTCGTATAGAGAGAGGTGTAATCAACACGGGTGATCCTGTTGAGATCCTAGGTATGCTTAAAGAAGGCGAAAAGGCGCTTAACTCTACTATTACAGGTGTTGAGATGTTCCGTAAGATCCTAGAAAGAGGAGAAGCTGGTGATAATGCTGGTCTACTCTTGAGAGGTATCGACAAGGAGATGATCAAGCGTGGTATGGTTATCTGCAAGCCAGGTAGCGTTACTCCACACAAACACTTTAAGTGTGAGGTGTATGTACTAGGTAAGGATGAGGGTGGTCGTCACACACCATTCTTCAACGGTTACCGTCCGCAGTTCTACTTCCGTACGACGGATGTAACTGGTGATGTATCACTACCTGATGGTGTAGAGATGGTAATGCCTGGTGATAACGTATCACTAGAAGTTAAATTGATAAATACAATTGCAATGGAGAAAGGTCTTCGTTTTGCGATAAGAGAAGGTGGTCGTACAGTAGGTGCGGGTCAGGTAACTGAAATCCTAGATTAATATTTAGGGTTCCCACAGATATTACGCTTTAGCTGTCGAAGCTAGTCTTCGATACACGATAATGTTCGAAAATTAGGCATCCGAAAGGGTGCTTAATTTTTCGCTTTTGATAGTGTAGTACCTGTTATATACCATAGGGGAGTAGTTCAACTGGTAGAGCAGCGGTCTCCAAAACCGCAAGTTGCAGGTTCGATCCCTGTCTCCCCTGCAATATTAATCGGCTGTCTTAATTTTTAAGCAGTCAGATATTTAAATAGACTTATAAGATGGATAGTATTATCCTTTACATCAAAGAGAGTTACAACGAGTTAATGCACCACGTTACTTGGCCTACGTGGGCGGAGTTGTTCAGTGCTACGCGTCTTGTTATAGTGGCCTCTGTGATTATTGCACTTGTGATTGCGCTTATGGATGCTGTAAGCAATACATCTTTAGAGACAATTTACAATCTAGGATAAGCGCATAGCAATGTCAGAAACGAGCACAAATACCAGATGGTACTCTCTGCGTGTAATTAGCGGTAAGGAGAAGAAGATCAAGGAGAGGATAGACCTCGAGATCCAGCGTAAAAAGTGGGCTGACTACGTCGTCCAGGTATTGGTGCCTACTGAGAAAGTATATAAGATAAGAGCTGGTAAGAAGGTCGTGATGGAGCGAAATATCTTACCAGGATATATATTGATTGAGGCTGTTCCCGAACGATTTAGCGGAGAGATGATCCAGTCTATATCAGGTATGCCTAATGTCATCCACTTTCTAGGTAAGACCAGACCTATACCTATGCGCCAGTCAGAGGCCAATAGGATGCTGGGTAAGGTCGACGAAAACCAAGATGTGGCTGAGTCGATGATCGAGCCTTACCTAGTAGGGGAGACCATTAAGATTGTCGATGGTCCATTTAATGACTTCGTAGGAGATGTCAAAGAGGTGAACGAAGAGAAGAAGAAGCTCAAAGTCATCGTCAAGATATTCGGACGTGGTACTGAGGTGGAGCTCAATTTTATGCAAGTAGAAAAACAGTCGTAAGTAGATAGTAAGAGTTTTGTCGCTTCCCTTAACTCAAGCAATATTGACGACACTTTAATAGTAAACACATGGCAAAGGAAATAGAAGGTTTTGTAAAACTTCAAGTTCGTGGTGGATCGGCTAATCCGTCTCCACCTGTAGGTCCAGCACTTGGTGCTAAGGGACTTAACATTATGGAGTTCTGTAAGCGCTTTAATGCGAGGACACAGGAGATGCCTGGTAAGTTAGTACCAGTCGTAATTACTGTCTTTAAAGACAAGTCTTTTGAGTTTGTTATTAAAACTGCTCCAGCGGCTAATCAGCTTATGGAGGCAGCCAAACTGAAAAAGGGAAGCCCTGAGTCGAACAGGACTAAGGTAGGTAGTGTCACATGGGATCAAGTGAAAGTGATCGCCGAGGACAAAATGTCTGACCTCAATGCACACCACGTGCACTCTGCAATGAAGATGATTGCAGGTACAGCCCGTAGTATGGGGCTCACCATCAAAGGTGATGCGCCATGGCAAGCTGAAGGTGCAGCAGAGTAAGTAGTTTAAACTAGAGGGAGCTGTGCAAGCAGTGGTTGACCTCACAATCAATTTATAATGGGTAAAGTAGGAAAGAGAAGAAAAGCGGTACTCGAAAAGTTGGATAGCGAAAAGCTGTACACGGTCGAGGAGGCCGCTGCTCTCATAAAAGAGGTGAACACTGCCAAGTTTGATGCAAGTGTAGATCTCCACATTAATCTAGGTGTAGATCCTAGAAAGGCGGATCAGGCTGTAAGGGGTACAGTGGTACTTCCACACGGTACCGGTAAGACGAAGAAGGTACTTGTGCTTTGTTCTCCAGATAAGGAAGCAGAGGCTAATGAAGCAGGTGCTGACTATGTAGGTCTTGAAGATCTAATTACCAAGATAAAAGGTGGTTGGGTTGACTTTGATGTAGTTGTTGCTACACCAAACGTTATGGCCAAGGTAGGTCAGGTGGCTCGTATACTAGGGCCACGTGGCCTTATGCCTAACCCTAAGACAGGAACAGTTACTCCTAATGTAGCTAGCGCTGTTAATGATGTGAAGGGTGGTAAGATAGCCTTCAGACTAGATAAGTATGGTATCATACACTCGCCTGTTGGTCGTGTATCGTTCTCTGCTGATAAGATCGCAGGTAACATGCAAGAGTTGCTAGGCACACTAGTCAAGATGAAGCCTTCTAGTGCCAAAGGGATATACATGAAGAGTATCTCGGTTGCTAGTACTATGAGTCCGGGTGTTAAGGTAGACCCTAAATCTATTAAATAACCCATCAAAGCATTGTAGTTATGACTAAAGCGGAAAAAGGAGCGATGATCGAGTCGCTTACTGAAAAGATAAAAAATAACGACTTTTTCTACGTTGTTGACTCGTCGACATTAACCGTGGAGAGTGTAAATAAGCTTCGTTCTCTTTGTTATGAGAAAGAAGTTGAGATGCAGGTGGTTAAGAATACCCTTGCAATCAAAGCCCTAGAGGCTCAAGAGACACCTGAACAATACCAAGGTATCATTGAGAGTCTAAAGGGACCCACTACGATTTTCTTCTGTGATACGGCAAATGTGCCAGCAAAAGTAATCAAAGAGTTCAGAGGAGATAAGGAGCGACCAATGCTCAAGGCTGCTTACATCGATGCGAGTGTTTACTCAGGCGATGACCAGCTAGCAGTACTTGCAGCTCTTAAATCTAGAGAAGAACTTATCGGCGATATTATCGGCCTACTTCAGTCACCTGTCAAGAATGTTCTTGGCTCACTGCAGTCTGGTGGTAGTACGCTAAGCGGTCTACTTAAAGCGCTTGAGGCGCGAGGTTAATAGACCTAATACAATTTTGGCTTCCAAGATCAACATTCGTTTTGTTGAATTTTATTTTGAATAAACTTAAATCCATTTTAACATGGCAGATTTGAAAGATTTTGCAGAAAAACTCGTTAACCTAACAGTAAAAGAAGTTAGCGAACTCGCAGATATCCTTAAAGAAGAGTACGGTATAGAGCCAGCTGCGGCGGCTGTTGCTGTTGCTGCAGGTCCTGGAGGCGGCGGAGACGCTGCAGGTGCTGCAGAGAAGACTGAATTCGACATCCTCCTTAACTCAGCAGGTAGTGCTAAACTAGCAGTAGTGAAAGAAGTTAAAGGTTTACTAGGTGTAGGTCTTAAGGATGCGAAAGCATTAGTTGACGGTGCTCCTCAAGTAATTAAAGAGGGTGTGGCTAAGGCTGAGGCCGAGTCAATTAAAGCAGCACTTGAAGGTGCTGGTGCAGAAGTTGAGCTGAAGTAAAAGTATTTTACTGGCTTCATGTGCCTTGATGACCATACGTAGCGTTATCAAAAGATAAACGGTATAAGGCTTAGCTGATGTTATCATCGGCTAAGCCTACTGTCGTTTAATTCTCCTCCTTTTTGAAAATTCAATCTTTGCTCGGTAGCGAGCAAAGATCATGCTTATAAAGTGTTCTTGAATGGCAGCAAATGTAGTGGCGAGTACCGCCGAAAAAGAAAGACTTAGCTTTGGAAAGATCAATCTAGATAACTTCTATCCGGATTTGCTTGAAATACAACTCAAGTCTTTTAAAGAGTTTTTCCAGCTAGAAACGACACCAGAAAATCGTGGTAATGAAGGACTCTTCCGGGTTTTTCAAGAGAATTTCCCGATTACTGATGCACGTAATATTTTCGTGCTTGAGTTTCTGGACTATTTCGTAGACCCACCTAGATACAGTATACCTGAGTGTATGCAGCGTGGGCTTACCTACAGTGTGCCCCTCAAGGCGAAACTACGCCTGAGTTGTAATGACGAAGAGCACGTAGATTTCCAAACTATCGTACAGGATGTGTTCCTAGGGAACATACCTTATATGACGCCTAAGGGTACCTTCGTGGTCAACGGAGCTGAGCGAGTAATCGTTTCTCAGTTGCACCGTAGTCCTGGTGTATTCTTTAGCCAATCATTCCACCCTAATGGTACCAAGTTGCACTCTGCTAGAGTCATACCATTTAAAGGCGCATGGATGGAGTTCGCGACCGACATCAACTCGGTCATGTACGCCTATATCGACAGAAAGAAGAAGTTCCCAGTTACCACGCTTCTACGTGCTATTGGTTATGATTCTGATCGAGAGATCCTAAACATCTTCGACCTTGCGGAGGAGATTAAGGTCAATGCCAAGACACTCAAAAAGGCCGTGGGTCGTAAACTAGCTGCTCGTGTTCTTAAAAAATGGACGGAAGACTTCGTTGATGAGGATACTGGCGAAGTAGTAACACTAGAGAGAAATGAAATCATCCTAGAGCGGGATGTTGTACTTGACGAAGAGAACGTCGAGCTAATAAAAGAATCGAATGCGGAAGTAATCATCCTTCAGAAAGAAGATCTAGATGAGGATTACAGCATTATTTATAACACATTACACAAAGATCCTTCTAGCTCCGAGCTAGAGGCGGTAACTCAAATATACCGCCAGTTGAGAGGTACAGATCCGCCCGATGAGGAGACGGCGAGAGGTATCATTGACAAGTTGTTCTTTAGTGATAAGCGATACAACCTCGGTGAGGTAGGTCGCTACAAGATCAATAGAAAGCTTAAGCTAGACATCCATGAGGAGACGCTAGTACTAACCAAAGAGGATATAATCTCTATCGTTAAGTACCTCGTATCACTTGTGAATCAGAAAGCAGAGCTGGATGATATCGATCACCTTAGCAACAGACGTATCCGTACAGTAGGAGAGCAGTTGTATGCTCAGTTCGGTGTAGGTCTAGCGAGGATGGCAAGGACGATCAGAGAGCGGATGAATGTTCGTGACAATGAGGTCTTTACGCCTATTGACCTTATTAATGCAAGGACGCTTTCATCTGTGATTAACTCCTTCTTCGGAACGAGTCAATTGTCACAGTTCCTAGATCAGACCAATCCATTGTCAGAGATCACTCACAAACGGAGGATTTCAGCCCTAGGACCTGGTGGTTTGAGTAGAGAGCGAGCGGGTTTTGAGGTGCGAGATGTACACTACAGCCACTACGGTCGCTTGTGTACCATTGAGACACCGGAGGGACCTAACATTGGTCTTATATCTACGCTTTGTGTACACGCCAAGGTCAACAAGATGGGATTCTTGGAGACACCGTATCGTAAAGTAATAGACGGTAAGGTCAACATGGAAGATGCCCAGTATCTATCTGCAGAGGGTGAGGATTTCATGAAGATAGCGCAAGCTAACTCTGAGATTGATGAGAAAGGTGCATTTATAGGGGATAGAGTGAAGTGCCGTGAGCATGGTGACTTCCCAGTATTAGCGCCTGCGGATATCGAGTATATGGATGTAGCACCTAACCAGATTGTAGGTGTATCGGCATCAATGATACCATTCCTTGAGAATGATGATGCCAATAGAGCCTTGATGGGATCTAACATGCAACGTCAAGCCGTACCGCTTGTCAAGCCTAGTTCGCCTATCGTAGGTACTGGCCTAGAAGGTAAGGTCGCTCGTGACTCTCGTATGCTTATCAATGCAGAGGGTGAGGGTGTCGTAGAGTATGTCGATGCTGAGAAGATCGTAATCCGTTATGACAGATCTGAGGATGAGCAATTAGTCTCGTTTGAGTCTAACATTAAGGAGTACAAGCTTACTAAGTTTAGAAGAACAAACCAAGGTACTTGTATCAACCTTAAGCCTATCGTCAAGAAGGGCGATAGAGTAGTTGAGGGTAGTATCCTTTGTGATGGCTATGCAACTGAAAAGGGCGAGCTAGCACTAGGTCAGAACCTGATGGTAGCCTTCATGCCTTGGAAGGGGTATAACTTCGAGGATGCCATCGTACTATCTGAGCGGGTAGTAAGGGAGGACGTATTTACCTCATTGCACATAGAGAGTTTTGAGATAGATATCCGCGATACCAAACTAGGAGAGGAAGAGCTAACCAATGACATACCCAACGTCAGCGAAGAGGCTACCAAAGATCTCGATGAGAATGGTATCATCAGAGTAGGTGCATGGGTTAAGGAAGGTGACATCCTGATCGGTAAGATTACACCAAAGGGTGAGTCAGATCCTACACCAGAAGAGAAACTCTTGAGAGCCATCTTCGGTGATAAGGCGGGCGACGTAAAAGATGCGTCACTCAAGGCACCACCGTCTACGAAAGGTATCATAATCGATAAGCAGCTATTTGCTCGTGCTAAGAAGGACAAGTTCCAGAAAGTACAGGAGAAAGAGCTACTGTCTAGACTAGATGATACACATGCTGTAGCGCTTAATGAGCTTAGGACTATCCTAGTCGATAAGCTGATGGTGTTACTTAAGAACAAGACATCACAGGGTGTACGTTCTATCTACAATGAGGAGCTAGTACCTAAGGGTACTAAGTTCGCTGCGAAGATCCTTAAGAACCTAGACTACTCACAAGTAGACTATACAGGTTGGGTAAGAGATGGCGAAATCAACAAGCAGATCGCTAGACTACTACACAATTACAGTATCAAGGTCAACGAAGAAGTAGGTCGATACAAGCGGGAGAAGTTCAATATCTCTATAGGTGATGAGCTGCCAGCGGGTGTACTCAAGCTAGCCAAGGTCTACCTAGCCAAGAAGCGTAAGCTCAAGGTAGGGGATAAGCTTGCAGGTCGTCACGGTAACAAGGGTATCGTATCTAGAATCGTAAGGATGGAGGATATGCCATTCCTAGAGGACGGTACGCCAGTAGATATCGTACTTAATCCACTAGGGGTTCCATCTAGGATGAACCTAGGTCAGATCTTCGAGACAGTCCTCGGATGGGCTGGTAAGGAGCTCGGCATGAAGTTCGGTACGCCGATCTTTGACGGTGCGAGCATGGGTGAGATTGATGGTTACATCAAGAAGGCTGGATTGCCTACACTCGGTCAGGCCTACCTTATCGATGGTGAGTCTGGCGATAGATTCCACCAGCAGGCGACTGTCGGTGTGATATACATGCTTAAGCTCAGCCACATGGTTGATGATAAGATGCACGCAAGATCTATCGGACCGTACTCACTCATTACTCAGCAGCCACTCGGTGGTAAGGCTCAGTTTGGTGGACAGCGTTTCGGTGAGATGGAAGTATGGGCACTAGAGGCCTATGGAGCAAGTAACATCCTACGTGAGTTGTTGACGATTAAGTCTGATGACATCATAGGACGTGCTAAGGCTTATGAGGCAATTGTCAAAGGAGAGAATATCCCTGAGCCTAATATCCCTGAGTCGTTCAATGTATTGATACATGAGCTCAGAGGTCTAGCTCTGGATGTGAAATTTGACTAGTGATCGGCCAGTGCGGACTGGCTGTTAATTAAGCGGGTAGCATAGAGCTATCCGCAATATTTAACCTTATAAAAGCAAGATAATGCCTTTCAAAAAGACATTAAATCAAAAGCGATCTAACTTTGAGTCGATCACTATAAGCCTCTGTTCACCGGACGATATCCTAGAGAGATCGCACGGAGAGGTACTCAAGCCGGAGACGATTAACTATAGATCGTATAAGCCAGAAAGAGACGGTCTCTTCTGTGAGCGGATCTTCGGCCCAGTAAAAGACTACGAGTGCTACTGTGGTAAGTACAAGCGTATCCGTTACAAGGGTATCGTATGTGATCGCTGTGGAGTAGAGGTTACGGAGAAGAAAGTACGTCGTGAGAGAATGGGACACATCAAACTGGTGGTGCCTGTCGTTCACATATGGTTCTTCAAGTCACTACCTAACAAGATCGGATACCTACTAGGTCTTAGTTCTAAGAAATTAGAGTCGATCATCTACTACGAACGCTACTGTGTAATACAGCCTGGTGTCAAAGAAGATTCACTCATTAAGATGGATCTATTGACAGAGGAAGAGTACTTCGATGTACTCGATACACTGCCAGCAGATAACCAGATGCTTGACGATACGGACCCGCAAAAATTCATCGCTACGATGGGTGCGGATGCTGTCAAGATGTTGCTAGAGCGACTAGAGCTGGATACGCTATCTTACGAGCTACGCCACCAGGCAGCCAATGAGACCAGTCAGCAGCGTAAGTCTGAGGCACTCAAGCGTCTAAGAGTCGTAGAGGCATTCAGAGATGGTCAGACCCGTATTGAGAATAAGCCAGAGTGGGCTATCATCCAATACTTACCAGTTATACCACCAGAGCTGAGACCACTAGTGCCACTAGATGGTGGACGTTTTGCGTCATCGGATCTTAATGATCTATATCGTAGAGTGATTATCAGAAATAATCGACTCAAGCGTCTACTCGAGATCAAAGCGCCGGAGGTAATCTTGCGTAATGAGAAGAGGATGCTACAGGAGGCAGTCGATTCACTATTTGACAATAGCCGAAAGTCTAATGCCGTAAAGGCAGAGGGTGGTCGTTCGCTAAAGTCATTGAGTGACATCCTTAAGGGTAAGCAAGGTCGTTTCAGACAAAACCTACTCGGTAAGCGTGTGGATTATTCTGGACGTTCTGTTATCGTTGTAGGTCCTAACCTGAAGTTACATGAGTGCGGTCTACCTAAGGGTATGGCTGCGGAGCTCTTTAAGCCCTTCGTCATACGTAAGCTTATCGAGCGAGGTATCGTCAAGACGGTCAAGTCGGCTAAGAAACTTGTAGACAAGAAAGACCCTGTAATCTGGGAGATCCTAGAGAATATACTGAAGGGACACCCTGTCATGCTTAACCGAGCACCGACGCTGCACAGACTATCGATACAGTCTTTCCAGCCGACACTCGTAGAAGGTAAAGCGATACAGCTACACCCACTCGTTTGTGGTGCCTTTAATGCGGATTTTGATGGTGATCAGATGGCTGTACACGTGCCGCTAGGTCATGCGGCTATCCTTGAGGCGCAGATGCTGATGTTGTCGTCGCACAACATGCTCAACCCACAAGATGGTTCTCCGATCACGCTGCCATCACAGGATATGGTACTCGGTCTATACTACCTCACCAAAGAGAAAGTGGGACAGCCCGAGGACAAGAAACTACCAAGGTTTTACTCTGCAGAGGAGGTCAATATTGCTCACAACGAAGGTAAGATCGGACTTCATGATAGTATCATGGTCAAGTCTATCGTCGATAGTGAGGATGGTGAGCTCGTAGAGAAGCTTATACGTACTACTGTAGGTCGTGTGCTATTTAACTCTGCTACACCTAAAGAGATTGGTTTTATCAATGTATTGCTGACCAAGAAGAACCTCAAGAAGGTGATCAGCGGTATCATTACACGTACCAGTTTCACCGTTTGTGCTGAGTTCTTGGATAAGATCAAGGACATGGGCTTCTACTGGTCGTTTAAAGGTGGTCTATCATTTAACTTAGGTGACCTTATCGATCCTTCTGTTAAAGAAAGAACCCTAGTCGAAGCGCAGGAGGAAGTAGACGAGGTATGGGAGAACTATAACATGGGTCTCATTACGGGTAACGAACGCTACAATCAAGTAATTGATAAGTGGAC
>CAYMFD010000113.1:0-10790 GCA_964389475.1 uncultured Saprospiraceae bacterium | reverse complement strand
CTGCCACTGATACCGCGCGACTGCACCAGCCCAGTAAGATCCCCGAAACACACCACATCAAAGGACTCAGCATCTATGTCTAGCGTACTTGTATCAGCACAGCACGCTGCCACATCAAAGTCGACAATCTCCGTGACTGTACAACCGCGATCTGTCTCGATTGTCAGTGCTGCCGTCTTGGGTCCAAAGGACTCATAGATCACATCGACGTCGTCTGGCGTATTGCCAAAGCTAGGTGTAGAACCCGCCCCAAAGTTCCAAGTGTAACTAATGATGGAGTCGGGCGACGAACTACTCTGAGTAAAGATGATCGTCTTATCACACTCAAAAGCCTGTACGGCTTCTACACCTACATCTATATCTGGCCCCAGGAAGGTACCCGTACCTCCAAACTCTATCTCAAAACCCAGGCCACTCGTTGAGAAGTTATTGATCAGCATGGCATAGGCAGACCCTGCCCGCATCTCTAGTGGTCGTATGTAGTTGTTACTATTACCCTGACAGCCACCTGTCTCATTAAGGTCTGTCTCTCCATCTCGCATACCCGTGGCACGATTGCATAGTGGCCAGGTGGAGACTGGAAGAACATTATCATTCTCATCAATATTGGCTCCTGACCCCATGCATCGTACAGTGACGGCAGTATTGCAATTGTCGAGGCCATCTGGCAACTCGTATATGACAAAGTCCAGGTCGTCTACCTGCTCTACGATACCTAGGTTAGCAGGTATCAGCTCCATCGTGAGAGTACCCGGCTGATCACATACCCACTTGTACCAGCTACTCGCTCGCTCACCGCCTATACAAGACCCTCTACCCTCATTGGGGTTATCTCCTACATTGTCGAGGTTAGCCACGACGAATGGCGATTTGTCGCAGAGTATCACCGCCTCATCACAGTCTGACTGTGGAGATGGAGGGGCTATGAAGTCATTCACACATAATTGAAAAGTACCCTCTCCTCCAGGAGCAGACTCTACCATGATGTAGTAGACCTGACCGATGAGTAGTCCGCTCACGATGAGCTCTGATACGTTGGAGACATTGCTAGGGCTGCAGTTGACATAGTCACCGCAGCTGCTAAAAAGGGCTAGTTGAGGCGAGCCCATAGTACCTCCCGTTCCTAGGCCAAAGACAGCGATATCTATCGCTGGCTCTCTAGGCACGAAGCTAAACCACACCCCATTACTATAGTCGAGGAAGCACAGATCAGTAGCCACAGGGTCAGGAGTAGCGCCGACGTTAGTAAACTCGCCTGGTGTACTGCAGTAGCCGTCTACATCTGGTATAAAGGTGGCAAAGCGGCATTCGTCATTGGGTAAAGTAGCCTGGCTATATGAGGTCTGTACTGCGGAGACCATCACACATGCCATTGCGATATATCTTAGTGTAGCTTTCATAGTAGTAGATCTGTCCTGTAAGTAGATAGACAACGTATAAAGTTAGTTAGTTGCACACTATAGCAACGTTAAGATGGTAATTGTCGTCACCTACACACCCCAGTCGATCTTGACTAGGCTGAGGTCTAGGCTCTTCTCTGATGGTACGAGCAGGGCGGTATTGCTGATCTGTATCGCATCTCTAAATCTAAGTTTGAGCTTTTGGTACTCTGTGCTCAGTACGCTACGTCGATTGTACTGTCCTAACGGATCCATGACATAGGCGGATACGGTGTTGTTCTTTTTGATCTCGTCATTGTACAAGATCTTAAGCCGCGATGGCGTCTTAAATAGGCAGTAACTACTGTACATACCCCGATCGTCCTGCGAAAACTGCTTTTTGTACAGGATCGTCCGCCAGTGTTCTTCGCCATCGGGGTGTACGGCTATGCTGACTAGGTCTTCATTGTAGTAATCGGTCCAGCCACGACCGTAAGAGTTAGCACCAAACTGTGTAGCACCGAATGCCGACCGCCTACTGTAGGTCTTATTCATCTCTGCGAAAAAGGCAAAACCGCCGTCCTCGCGGATCAACACGTCCTTGAGCGAAAAATACTCTAGCTGCTTGATCCTACCGACTCGCTTGCCGTAGACCTCAGCTATAAAGTCTAGACCAAAAGGAACCTGGGCGAATGTGCCATCACCTGATCCCATATTGCTTAATGCCCGATTGTAGAAGTAGTAACCATCCGCGTGCTCCTTGTTCTGGTCATTGTACAGGCCGAGTATTAGTAGCCGGTCATTGCGGTTATCATACTTGGCCTCGAGGCCTACAGAGAAGACTCGATCGTAGTATATCTTGGTATAAAAGTCATTTACTTGCCCTACGAGAGCAACTGAGAGGTGGTGCTCGGGCTTGACATCATCATCACTCTCTACGATGACGATTACCTCGCCAGCATCCGTAACGAGGATCTTGCGAAAGTCTCGACGCAGGTTGTAGTCCTTGAAGTAGATTGTCTTTTTCCACAAGAGTGGCAGGCTATCTACGGTGGCATCGTGCACGTGGAGGTGTAGTACCTCTCGCTTCTCTCGGGCAAAGAAGCAGACCTTGCCCTGATCCTCACTTACCGTCACCCGTAGACCATCTAGACCAGGCCTTCGTACCAGTGTATCTAGTGCTGTACTGTCTATGAGGTCGGCCTTGTAGTCGTATCGCCGCATCCTTATCTCATCGCCCTCTGCGAGCTTATGCGTGTAGAGCATCGTGAAGCTCGTATCGTCCCGGAGATTGGTCAGTAGTAAGTCTCTGCGGTCGTCTAGTTGGATCTCTCTAGATAACTTGTACTTGAGCTCACTATCGAATACCTCCACCGTGTAGTTGGTACCCTCGTCTCGTAGCAGGAGTATGTGGTCACTTATATCGCCGAATATCTCGTAGCCCACGTCATTGCGTACGCTTACCTCCTTGCTCACCGTCACCTTCTGCCCTATACAATGGTAGGTAAGTAGTAATATTACAGCAATGGGGCAATATCTCAACATGCATCAAATATAAGTCGTACCTATGGCTTATGGTGTCATATGGGTGACTACTGCTTAAGCGCTGCTAGGCGGGCCTTCTTTTTATCGACCTTCTGCTCTAGTGCTGCGATCTCTTTTTCGAGTTTGGCAATCTCTGCCTGAGGGCTATCTGCCACCTCTTCGCCAGAGAATAGCTCTACCGCCTTGGAGATAGATAGACCCTCCTCACCATGCTTGGCGTATAAAACACCAAATACTACCGTCGGTACAAACAAGACCATAAAAATTAGGAAGCGTGTAAATCCCGTAACTCTCGAACCACTCATATTATATCATATTGTGTCTCCGTACAATAAGCAAGACGCTTACTATAGTTCCTGTCTCTGCCAGACCGTTTACTTGTTGAGAGGCAAATCATACTATTCCCCACCCGTCTCAACCGTGAGCCTAAATCCTACGCTGTGTATATTCTCTATCTTGATACGCTGATCAGGTCTCAAGTACTTACGCAACCTACTTATAAATACGTCCATGCTCCGTCCTAGGAAGTAGTCGTCGGTACCCCATAGCTTCTTGAGGATCTGAGACCGCTTAAGTATCTGTTCTCGATTTTGTAAAAGTAAGAGCAGCAAATCTCCCTCCTTTTGTGTCAGATTATCAGCGTGGTCGCCGTGTACGAGTTTGAGGTTGTCATGCTCGTAGGTAAAGATCCCCACCTGCAGCGATTCAGGTGTCTTGATGATCATCTTGCGCTTGAGGAATACCTCAATCTTAAGTATGAGCTCCTCGATGCTAAACGGCTTGGTGATATAGTCATCTCCTCCTAGCTGGAATCCCTGCAACCTGTCTTCCTTGAGCGACTTGGCCGTAAGGAAGAGTATAGGTATATCGGTATCAAGCTCCCTGATGTGGCGAGCTAGGGTAAAGCCATCCATCTCGGGTAGCATCACATCGAGTAGGCATAGGTCGTATCCTTCTTTTTTAAAGGAGTCTAGCGCCTGGCTACCATCGTCAAAGTGTATGACTTCGTAGCCATTGACCTCAAGGTTATCCTTGGTGACAAAACTCAGTGTCTCGTCATCCTCGACGTATAAAATGCGTGCCTTGTAATTGCTCATCCTATGCTGTTTTTTGCTGAGGTATCTTAAATGTGATCGTGGTGCCTACACCCTTCTCAGAATCGATCGACAGAGCCCACCGATGAGCATCAGCGATACTCTTGACGTAGTAGAGGCCTAGACCAAAGCCCTTGACGTTGTGTACATTGCCCGTACCTACTCTATAAAACTTGTCGAAGACATACTTGAGGTCCTCCTTATTGATGCCTATCCCATTATCCGCTATCGAGACTAGGGCCGAGCCGTCACTATCCACGCGAGACGATACGCTGATATGCGGCTTGTCGATACAGTACTTGACGGCATTGTCTAGTACATTGGTAATGACGTTGGTAAAGTGCAGTTTGTCGGCGGTGATCTGTGCATCGTGCTTACTGATATTGACCTCGATCGTACCATCCTTGAGGCGCATCTGCTCCCCTTGCACGATACTCATCAATTCTCGATTGAGTGAGAATGTCTCTTTCTTAAGCTCGAAGTCGCCCTTCTCCATACGGGCAAGATTGAGAACCTTCTCTACCTGCTCATTGAGGCGACTATTTTGCTGCTTGATGATACTGGCGTAGCGGTGTAGACGGGGATTGGACAGGACGGGGTCACTGCTCTGCAGGGTCTCCGCGGCTATGCGTATACTTGATATCGGAGTCTTAAACTCGTGGGTCATGTTGTTGATAAAGTCCTTCTGCAGTTCGCTGAGGCGCTTCTGCTGTAAGATGACCCAGATACTGTACAAAAAGAATATCACCGCCAGTGCCGCAATAATCGAAAAGGCCACAGACAGCCACATATCAGACAGTAGGTAGCTCTCCCGCTCTGGAAATCTCACCACGAAGTAGTAGATCAAGTCATTGAGCTTGGGCAGGTCGCCGACCACATTGCCGGTATGCTCCTCACTACCGAGCTCACAGTAATTGCCGTACACCATCTGATCGCTGTAGCAGTCGAATACTGCATACTCAAAGTCTGTCCTAATATTATAGGCCTGCAACTGCTGGTAGAGGTAGTCCTCTAGTACTGAGGCATCAATGGTGCTATTGATATTGACGGCGTAGGTATTGGATGACTTGCGCTGGATAAGATTAGTCTTGGGCAACTCTGACTGATTAAAGTCGGCCAGCTGGCTAGCGACCTGACGCAGGAGGATATTGACAGAAGCGTCAAACTCCTCATCCTGCAGCTGCCAAGTGTTGATCACCCAGTACGACTGCACGAATACAATACCTATCACGGCAATACCGCCGAGTAGCAAAAGTCGTCGTATGAGGTAGCTAGGCATAACGCTAAAGATAACGGCCTATACCCTCTGGTTGCGGTTATCGGCGCAGTGATTAAATCTGCATTAACAGCACGAGTCTCGGCATGGCTAGGTGCAGCAAGGTATTATCCTCTCGATCCGACCTTCAAAAAATGGTCGTGACGACACAACACAGGTTATTACGCAATCTAGACCGATATATGTGTGTTGCAATAGTATCTTAGCCCATCACCATCCAAACACAACGATCCCATATGGCTATAAACCCTCATCTCGTAAAACCATATCTACTAGGCGTACAAGGCTACAAAGGCGGTAAGGCCGCCTCGACCGTCGCATCTGACCGCAAGGTGTACAAGCTATCCAGCAACGAGAACCCCGTAGGACCTTCTCCCAAGGCTGTAGCAGCTATCCGAGCCATGAGTGATCAGCTACACATCTACCCAGACAATACGCCTGAGCGACTATACACGGCCCTGGGCAAGTACTACGGCGTGTCAGCGGACTACTTCATCGCTGGCAATAGTGGTAGCGAGATGATAGAGCTACTGATGACGGCATTTATCAGAGAGGGTGATGAGGTGGTCATCAGCAATCCAGCATTCCTGGTCTACAATATGTTTAGCAAGTGGAGGGGCTGTACCGCTGTAGATGTACCCTTACTGGCGCCTGACTATAGCCTCGACGTAGACGGTATACTCAACGCTGTCACAGATCGTACGCGGATGGTTTTTCTCACCAGCCCTAATAATCCTACGGGCAGCCACATACCTGCTGCTCAGATCGAGCAGATTGTCGCCGGCGTACCCGACCATGTCATCGTCGTGCTAGACGAGGTGTACTACCGATTCGCCACTGCGGCAGACTACACGATCGCTATGCCATATGTACAGCAGGGCAAGCAGATCATAGGTATCAATAGCTATAGCAAGACGCATGGGCTCGCAGGTTTGCGCCTAGGCTACATGTACACGACGGCAGAACTAGCCACCTACATAAGAGGGGCAGTACGTCCATTTTTGATCAATAGTGTAGGTATGGAAGCGGCCATCGCTGCCCTAGATGATGAGGTATGGGTCGAGAGTGTCGTCAAGCTCGTACAGGACCAAAAAGCCAGGATATACACTGCTTTATCACAGGCGGGCATCAAGTACTGGCCTACGCAGGCTAATTTCATCTTGACCAAACCTAGCGACGAAGCCCGATTGATACAGCACTTAGAGCAGCACGCCATCATGGTAAGGCCTGTCACTAGTTTCGGGGCACCCGGATGTGTAAGGATCTCCGTAGGTGACGAAGAGGCTACTGATGTATTAATACATGCTTTGAGTCAGTATTAGGTGAAGGTAGACATTACAAAAAGGGACCCACCCTAAATCCCTCCCTCGAGATGGGAGGGACTTTCCTGACCACATCTATACCATGAGTTTAATGTTAACACGGTCTGCCCACCTTTCAAGAAATATAGAGTAGTGTCAAAAACTACTCTTACCCTAACTCTCTTTCTCTACTCCGTCACACCATCGACAACGATGCGGTCTTTCCTGTTAGCGAGCTCCCACACGACATGGAAGATGTGCCTGCCGACCTCTTGCATCTTATCAAAGTTGATCTTGTCCACAGTATCTGTGATCTGGTGATAGTCATCGTGAGTACCATTGAAGAAGAAGATAGCCGGGATACCATTCTTAGCAAAATTGTAGTGGTCTGACCGGAAGTAAAACTGGTTAGGATCGTCCTTGCTATTATAGGTGTAGTCGAGGACTAGACCTGTGTACTTAGCGTTGACATCTTCGTTGATCTTGTGCAGGTCTGTACTGAGACGGTCGCTACCTATCACATAGATGTAGTCCTCTATACCCTGAGCCTCATAGGTAGGATCTACCCTGCCCACCATGTCGATATTGACATTGGCTACAGTCTGCTCTAGCGGGTAGATAGGATTGGCCGCATAGTAGGCTGAGCCTAGCAGGCCCTTCTCCTCTCCTGTGACCCATAGGAAAATCACCGTACGCTTGGGCCGGTAGCCATACTTAGTCGCTATGCCCAAAGCCTGTGCCAGCTCTAGCACGGCCGTAGTACCTGATCCATTATCATCAGCACCATTGTATACATCATCACCACGCTTGCCTAGGTGGTCTAGGTGGGCAGACACCACGACATACTCATCAGGGAGTTCGCTACCCTTAATCATGCCCACTACGTTACGACTCTCTAGTACGGTCTGCTCTTTGGACTGGTTAAAGATGTAGTTTACATCCTTTAGCTTGACAGCCTTAAACTTGCCTTTCTTGGCGATCTTCTTACGTGCCTTGACAACCTTACCGGCTTGCTCGCCGAAAAGCGCTTTGGCGATTGTGGTACTGATGTAAGCATGGTTGGCCATACCAGAATTATCCTCTGTCGTATTACCAAGTTGCATGCTACCACCCAGTATTTTACGCCTGTTCTGCGCTAGCATACCCTTGATATCATCTTCTATGATGAGGACTAGCTTAGCTCCTTTAGCTCTAGCCAGGATTAGTTTTTTCTCTATGTCCGTAGACCAGGCAGACATCGTAGTATCACCTGTGATCCATGAGGTACCATCTGCATTGAGGGGTTCGCCCTTATTGATGAGTATGATCTTATCCTTAACCTTAGCTTTTTTGTAGTCCGTATACTTAGGGTCATCGATACCGTAACCCATGTATATCACCTCATCATCCTGGGTAATGGGTGCATTTTCGTTTAACTCCGGGAAAGAAATGTAGTCCCACAGGTGCTTGTACCGCTTACCTCGCACGTACATATCTGTATCGATCCACTTGGTAAACGTAAAGGCCACTGGCTGGAAGTAAGTCCGCTCTAGGCCACCCGCCTTGACTGGTGTACCTCGCAGTTGCTCTCCTAGATATGCACTCGCCATGATATTACCCTTCTGGCCAGTCTCTCTACCCTCGTACTCATCACTGGCTAGTATGGTCAAGTGCTTGCGCATATCCTCAGCAGTGATCGTCGATGCAAACCGTACAGCAGGCACCGTGTCCGAGACGATCAGCTGCTTACTGCTGTCTGGGTAGGTAATGCCGCTGATATAGTCTGTTTGAGCTATCGCTCCCACTGACGTTATAACTATGGCTACGAGTGGTAGCGCAATCTTCTCAAGTATATTCATATCAAAGTCTAAGTACAGAGTCTTAACGAGGCGCAAATATAGCTGATTGTCCTTCCCAGCTAAGTGTCTATTAAAAAGTGAATCCAGTAGTAATCGCCACGTTATTGGTCACCCTAGTAATATCCACCCTCGGATCACTGCTTACCGATCCATCAAAGTAGGGATAGTAGATTTCACTAGATTGGAAGCGACGTAGTCCCACGTCGATAAAGAAGCCATCGAACCTAAAGCCAATACCGGCACTGAGGTCTGTCGAAAAGTTGCCTGCATCTACGGCGAAGGGATCCTCTCTCAAGCCTAGGCCTAGACGCAGCCTTATCTTTTGAATCGCCACCTCACTACCTATTCTGAAATTCATCGCATTGCCCAGTTGATTGTCGATATCCCGATTGACCTGCTGAGAGGCAATGGTGTTGGACGGGTCAGCATCAAAGGCGTCGAGGGCTAGAGAGCCTCCTGCATAGTTGACGAACTCCACATCACCCGTGATAAAACCTTTGATATCGCCAACGGTATAAACGAAGCCAGTGCTGGCAACAAAGCGCCACGGATTGGTCACACGATATCTAAATGTACCGTCTGGAGATGTGCTACTACCGAAGACACTACCCTGCGTACTCTCATCAAAGTATGTATAATCTAACGAGGTCACAAAGTCGTCCGTCAGGGCAAATGCCGTGGGGCTATGCGCTGCGACACCTAGGCGCCACTGTGGCGTAACCGCATATTGTATACCAGTCTTAAAGTTAACACCGACACCCGAGGTACTGAGCCGCTCTACATAGCTTAGGTTTTCGAATGGACTGATGTCGCCCGGCCCCTCTTCGCGATAGGTCTTGGTCTGGTCAAAGTTGACAATCGGCATGCCTAGGTGAAATCCAAAATTAAACTTCTTGCCCACGCGACCAGCCACCGTAAGGTTAAGCTCATTCATACTACCTGTCGTAGTTATAGTCTGCTCCTTATATATAGGAGTACTAGGATCTACGCTTTCTAGGTCAGAAAAATAGTCACCAAAGTTGGGATCAAATATGATAGCTCCTGCCTCTAGTCCTAACTGTGTGTCAAATGCATTGAGGTTATTAGGATCCGCATTGGCATTTAGTACCAAGTAATCTAGATAGCTACCCTCCGTAGATCCCTCGAAGTACACAGCATCATTAAAGTCCATCATCCTCGAAAAGCCGATAGCGACATTGAGTCGTGTGAGCTTTCTGGTAGGACGCTGTGTCGTGCTGACGTAGCCGATATTACCGACCCCAAATCGGGTCTTACTATCCTGGAGTGGTCCTCCGACAGATGCTGTCAGCTTAGCTTCACCACTATAGAAAGATACCATAGGCGTAAAGACGAAGGCGTCGTCCCGGTAGTCGGCAAGGCCTGCGGGATTGACGTGCATGGTAGAAAAGTCGCCACCGAAGGAGCCACCTACGCTACCTATACCGACCGAGGCCGCTGTACCAGTAGGGTTAAGTATGCTATAGCGCAGTACATCTTGTATGTTTTGGCTATGCAAGATGGATGGCATAATAGCCACGATGGTATATATAAGATATCTAAGCATTGTAAGTAGGTTTTCGCTTTACAGTAATGGGCTAAACGTCATCATAGTTCAACGGGGATATTTAATAAAAAAGGGGATAGCAAAAGTTCACCTTCTCCTATCCCCTCTATGCGCTTATGTAAGTACTACCTTATCTAGGTCGTCTGCTAGATGATCGGCTTGCGCCTGATGACCGGCTAGACGATCGGCTGCTAGATCGCATACCGCTAGATGATCTACTTGATGATCGTGTACCGAAGCTGCTTGATGATCTGCTAGATGATCTCCTGCTACCGACGTTGCTTGATGATCTTCTGCTAGAGCCACTGCTTACTCCAGTGCTACTGCGTCTATTGCCTGAGCTGACACCGCTGCTCCTTCTAGAAGATGATCGGTCTCTGCTGTATATAGGTGCAGACTGTCTAGTGGTCGTAGTACCTACTGATCCACCTCGAGTGGTGCCTCTGTCTGTACGTGTACGAGTGCTGCTAGTATTTCTAGCTCCCTCTCTTACTGTACCAGATGTTCTAGAGCCTACGCGGCCGCTAGTGCCTGATCGGTTAGACAGTGTACCATTGTTGCGACCGGTTACAGTCGATCCTGTGGTCCTGCTACCGCGGTATGTACCCTTAGAGTTACCGCCTCTTACAGCATTGTTGTTACCTAGTGTAGTTACTCGGTTACCTACCCAGCCACCGACTGGGCAACCGTAAGCTCCACCGCCTCCGTTCCAGGAGTTTCCGCCCCAAGCGTTGCCTCCCCAGGCATTACCGCCCCAGCCATTGCCCCAAGCGTTACCGCCCCAGCCGTTGCC
>CAYMFD010000112.1:0-11559 GCA_964389475.1 uncultured Saprospiraceae bacterium | reverse complement strand
ATAGGTTATGAGAAGGATTGACTCGGTTTTGTTCAACTTACTTTTAGGCGTCACGATTTTGATATCGTTTCCTCTTTTTGAGTAGCACCAAGGGGCACGCCTTGTAGTAAAGCCAAGATAGTGACTATCTGGTAAAAGCAACAACCAATCGGGTATACACTTATAGCATCTTAGTATTTTACTATCTATAATACACTGATTATCAGGCAATAATCCTACTGCTGAAAGCTGTCGACCTTGTTCTACAAAGCCGTTTATAGTCGATTACAAACGATTAATAAACGTTTGTAATCGATTAAGGCCAACTTTGGTAACGTCTAGGGACTAATACGATGGCTTTTGATGGTCGAACTATCCGGTGGCTAGTATGGGCTTCCAAATCGACTTTCTTCGTTGTCGCTTACGAATGCCCCGAGGGACCTGCAAAAGCGTATGTACCAAGACTACTACTTGGCGTGGTAACTTTTCATAGACCACCGCCTAGCAGATAGCACGATAGTATCATTATTGGCTATATTCGTACTACCTTACGGGCAAAATACATTCAATATTTGCATAAACTGCAATAACAGATTATGAACAGGAAAGTAGAATGGATAGGCGTATATCCGGCTGTGCTCACGATGTTTCACGAGAATGGAGACATCGATTATGATATGTATCTCAAAAATATCCATGCCCAAGTGGAGGCAGGCGTACAAGGCGTCATCATCGGAGGATCGCTGGGCGAGAGCAGCACGCTGTGTCACCAGGATAGGATAGACCTATTAAAGGCAACCCTAGACAGCGTGGGTGACCAAGTGGATGTCATACTTAATATCGCAGAAGGCAGTACGCATAATGCGATCAAACTAGCCAAGGCCGCCGAGGAGAATGGAGCTCATGGACTCATGGTGCTGCCCCCTATGATGTACAAGCCTACTGACCAAGAGGTCGTCGACTTCTTCGTTACGGTAGCAGGCAGTACGTTGCTACCCATCCTCTTGTATAATAACCCAGTAGACTATAAGATCGAGATCACGATGGATATGTTCGATCAGTTGCAAGCGGTGCCCAATATCGTCGCTACCAAAGAAAGCACCAGAGATATATCGAATGTCTCTAGGATGAAGGCGAGATTTGGCGATCGATTTAAGATCCTGTGCGGTGTCGATACCCTAGCACTCGAAGAAATACTGATGGGTGCCGATGGCTGGGTAGCTGGTCTAGTGGATGCATTCCCGGCAGAGACGGTGGCTATATGCCGTCTGGCCAAGGCTGGACGTGTGGCAGAGGCGATCGATATCTACCGGTGGTTTTTGCCGATTCTAGAACTCGACATCAACCCACAGCTGGTACAAAATATCAAGCTGGCCGCCGTCCATACGGGCATAGGTACAGAGCATGTACGCCTACCGCGCAAGCCGCTCATGGGAGCTGAGCGAGAGCGGGTCTTACAAATCATAAAAGATGGTCTGGCCACTAGACCACAACTACCAGCATACAAAAGCCTACCTATATAATGACGACAAACAACTTAATCGCTGGTGCAGAAAGCGGACAGGGAAAAGACCACCTCTACGCCACTAATCCCAGCAGCAAAGAGCAACTCGACGGCGCATTCGTCATCGCAACGGACCAAGAGATCGATCAAGCGGCCAATGCGGCTCTCGAAGCCTGGCATACCTACAAGCTTACCAGTGGCGCAGCAAAGGCCAAACTGCTAAGAACGATCGCCGATAATATCGAGAACCTAGGCGACACCCTAGTACACAGGGCTATGGCCGAGTCGGGACTACCAGAGGGTCGTATCAAGGGAGAGCGGGGCCGGACTTGTGGTCAGTTACGACTCTTTGCCAGCCTTGTAGAAGAGGGCAGCTGGGTACGAGCGACCATAGATGCAGCGCAGCCCGACCGCCAACCGATGCCGAGAGTGGACATCCGCAAGATGTACCAAGCCCTCGGTCCTGTGGCGATATTCGGGGCGAGTAATTTTCCCCTAGCCTTCTCTACGGCGGGTGGAGATACAGCATCGGCACTAGCTGCTGGCTGTCCTGTCGTCGTCAAGGGGCACCCCTCGCACCTAGGTACACATGCCCTAGTATCCGAGGCCATCACAGCGGCGGTGGCTGCGTGCGGGTTGCCAGCAGGTACGTTTTCTACAGTGACTGGCGGAGCCCAACAAGGCGCTAGTCTGGTGCAGCATCCCGCCATCAAGGCCGTAGGATTTACGGGGTCACTAGGTGGTGGTAATGCTATCATGCGGGCCAGCTACGAGCGAGCAGAACCGATACCCGTGTATGCAGAGATGGGAAGTATCAATCCGATATTCTTACTACCAAGTGTCATCGACAGCGACCAGAAGAAGACGGCCGACCAACTGGCCAACTCTATCAATATGGGTGTCGGTCAGTTCTGTACTAATCCTGGCATACTGGTCATACCACCATCATCGGCGCAGGGTAGCTTCCTAGAGGTTCTGGGGCAGTCCTTCGATGCACTCAAGGCGCATACCATGCTCAATGAAGGTATCTACAGCAACTACGAGTCGACCAAGTCCACGATGATCAACCACGATAGCGTGGAGGCCATAAGCCATAAGACGACGGATGACACCTGGGCAGCACAGCCAGCACTAGCCAAGACGACGGCGCAGGCCTTTGTCAATAACCCTAGCCTGCACCACGAGGTGTTTGGGCCATTTTCTATGGCTGTAGTCTGCGAGTCTGCCGAAGACGTGAAGGCTGTAGCCCACCACCTGGAGGGGCAGCTGACGGCTACGATGATGGGTAGCGATGCGGAGATAGAGAGCCACGCTGATGTAGTAGATATCCTTAGGGAAAAGGCCGGTCGAGTCATATTTAACGGCGTACCTACGGGTGTAGAAGTCGGTCATGCTATGCACCACGGAGGGCCCTACCCTTCGGCATCGACCAGTAAGTATACCTCTGTCGGCACTGATGCCATACTGAGATTCGTACGACCGATCTGCCTGCAGAATGCACCGCAATCGATACTACCGGATGCCCTCAAAGACGATAATCCATTGCAGATATGGAGGATGGTCGACGGGACACAGACTAAAGCAGCGATCTAATCACCACCTAGAAGACACGCCATTGAGAAAGACATTTTTTTGTGTAGATGGGCATACCTGTGGCAACCCCGTACGGCTGGTAGCTGGCGGAGGGCCAAACCTCGTCGGTGATACGATGATGCAGAAGCGGCTCCACTTCGTACGAGAATATGACTGGATCCGCAAGGGTCTTATGTTTGAGCCCAGAGGTCACGACATGATGTCTGGCAGCATACTCTATCCGCCGAGTGATCCCGCCAATGACATCGGCGTACTCTTTATCGAGACGAGCGGCTGCCTGCCGATGTGCGGTCATGGTACGATAGGTACGGTAACGATGATGCTACAAGAGGGACTGGTCGTGCCCAAGGTCGCTGGAGCCTTGCGGCTGGAGACGCCGGCAGGCCTCGTCCATGTGACCTATACCGAGGACAATGGCAGGATCAAGTCCGTTCGCCTGACGAATATTCCATCCTTCCTCTACAGGGAAAAACTCACCGTCGACTGCCCGGACCTAGGCACGCTGACTGTCGATGTATCGTACGGCGGCAACTTCTACGCTATCGTCGAGCCGCAAGACAACTTCAGTGGCATACAAGACTATACCGCCGCTCAGCTCATCGCGTGGTCTCCTGTGATCCGCGATAGGCTCAATGCGGCTTATGACTTCGTACATCCACTAGACAAGAACATAAAGGGGCTGAGCCACCTACTCTGGACGGGCGATACGCTGTCAGCTAATGCAGATGGTAGGAATGCCGTCTTCTACGGGGACAAGGCCATAGATCGCTCTCCATGTGGTACCGGCACCTCCGCCCGCATGGCCCAGCTATACGCCAAGGGTCAACTTAAAGAAGGAGATAACTACGTCCACGAAAGTTTCATCGGATCTACATTTACCGGCAAGGTAGAAGGCCTGACTCGTGTGGGTGACTACGACGCCATCATACCCAGTATAGAGGGCTGGGCCGTGACTACTGGACACAATACGATCATTATCGACGATGCAGAGGATCCCTATGCTTTTGGTTTTCAGGTCATATGAGTAACACCGGGATATCGTGAAAAAACACATACATATCATAGGCGGTGGCATCATAGGGCTCACCTCGGCATGGTACCTCCTTGAGGATGGTCAAGAGGTGACGATCATCGACAAGGGCGACTTGAGTGATGGCACCTCGCATGGCAATGCAGGTATGATCGTCCCCAGCCACTTCGTACCGATGGCGGCTCCTGGTGTCATCTCCCAGGGTATCAAGTGGATGTTTGACAGTAGGAGCCCTTTCTATATCAAACCTCGCCTCAATGCAGACCTCTTGGGGTGGTTATGGCGATTTTATCGGAGCTGCAATGCCACTCATGTCCAGCGATGTATGCCCGTCCTCTATGACTTTAACGAATGGAGTAAGCAGCTATACAAGGCATTTTCTCAAGAGGACGATTTTTCATTTTGCTTTGAGGAGAAAGGGCTTTTGATGCTTTACAAAACGAAGCACCAAGAGGAAGAAGAAGCAGAGATGGCCCATAAAGCCAATCAGCTCAACATCTCTGCCGAGGTCTTATCAGCGACAGCGCTAGAGGCCCTAGAGCCAGATATCGCCCTCGACGTCAGGGGTGGCGTATATTTCGAGGGAGATGCCCACCTCTACCCCAACCGATTTATCCACCAACTGCAGCGGCAACTACAGGCACGCGGCGCTACTTTCATGACTGGTACCGAGGTCGTAGATATGGATTACACGGGCGGACAGATCAGTAAGCTCACGCTATCTGACCGTACGTCCGTCACCGTCGATCAAGTCGTGCTCTCAGGCGGGTCATGGACGGCCCTACTCCTCAAAAAGCTAGGCGTCAACATCCACCTGCAGGATGGCAAGGGCTACAGCTTTACCATCAAAAATGCCACGACAAGGCCTCGTATCCCCACCATATTGACAGAGTCCAAGGTCGCTGTGACGCCTATGGGTGATGACCTACGCATAGGTGGCACCCTAGAGCTGGGCGGGCTTTCCTCTACGGTCAATAAGAAGCGTCTCGAAGGCATCATCAATAGCCTGCCTAAGTACTACCCACAACTGCAAGTAAGCCCATCGGATCTAGAAAACATATGGGTAGGCTACAGGCCGTGTAGCGCCGACGGCATGCCCTACATAGGCAGGACGAAGGCATTGACCAATCTGATCGTAGCGACTGGCCACGGCATGATGGGCATGAGCATGGGCCCTGCTACGGGCAAGCTCGTAAGCCAGATCGTCAATGACCAAGACACCAGCCTAGACCTCTCGCTATTCGCCATCGAACGCTAGACGAGGTGAAGGCCATACCATTCAAAATATCAAAGGAAGACCAGCACTCCATCAAGGTCCAGATAGACCAAGGGCCACACTTCTACGACAAGCTACACTACCATCAAGAAGTGCAGGTAACGGCCATCGTACGAGGTACCGGCATTGTCTACGGTGGCAACAATATGCATGCATTCGGACCCGGCGACATCATCGTATTCGGTGCCCAGATACCCCACCTCTTTAAGAATGGCGCCGCCTACTATTCGGACGACTCACCGGGTGTACTGAGCCACTCCCTCTTCTTTGACAAGGAGACCTTCGGCGGCGGTCTGTTCCAGATCACGGAGATGAGAAAGATATCTCGCCTCCTAGACAATGCCACCAGAGGTATCGCACTCACGGATGCTCTACTGAGTGAGAAGATAGCCACCGCTATCAGCCTACGCGACGAAGACCTAGTCATCGCCCTACTAGACATCTTAAGGTCTATCGAGCAGTCCAGCTATACCTACATCAACAGCGAGCTCTACAACCTCTCCCTCGATGACACGGTCGGTAATAGGCTCAATGAGATACTGGCATTTACGTTTAACCACATCGATCAGAAAATACATATCGAGGAAGCAGCTCAGAAAGCCAACCTCAGCAAGTCGCAGTTTAGCCGATACTTTAAGATGCATACTAGCAAGTCATACGTCCAGTTCCTCAATGAGGTACGGGTAGAAAACGCCTGCACCCTCCTACTGGAGAAGAAAGACAACATCGCAAGTATCTGCTATGAAGTTGGATTTAATAACGTGTCTAATTTTAATCGGATATTTAAGAAAGTGAAAGGCCTGTCTCCCAAGGCATACCGCAAGAAGCACAACAGATAAAAACCCAAAACGATGATAGGAATAGGAGGATCAACCGCAGCCCAAGAGCTAGCCAACATACAGCCCGCCGCCCACCTTGTGGAGCCCATCCAGGTAGGCGAGTATCGACAGCGCATGGCCAAGGCCTGTCAGATGATGACTGCCCACAACATCGATGTGATCTACCTCCATGCCGGTACTAATCTGTACTACTTCACAGGATTGCGGTGGCGGAGTAGTGAGCGGATGGTGGGAGCCCTGCTATACGCGGATGGTACGTTACGCTACATCGCCCCCAAGTTCGAGGAGGGGACCATCCTAGACTTTATGCAGATAGCTGGCGACATCCTATGCTGGGAGGAGCATGAGAGCCCCTACCAGAGGGTTGTGGATCAGGTCGTCGCCGACTGCGGTGCCTCCAGTCTCTTGGCGATGGACGAGGCGACTCCTTTCTTCGTCAGTAATGGCCTAGCCATCATCAAGTCAGACCTGCATATCACCGATGCCAAGGCTATCACCGCAGGCTGCCGCATGATCAAGTCCGCTGCCGAAATAGCCATCATCCAGCACGCTATGGATATCACCCTTGAGGTACAGAAGGCGGCAGCACGCATACTACGAGTAGGCATCACCAGTGAGGAGGTGGTCGACTTTATCCACGAAGCGCATAAGCGGTATGGCATCACCACGGGATCTTACTTCTGCATCGTGTTGTTCGGGGTAGACTCCTCCTTTCCGCATGGGGTCAAGACCCCCAAGGCCCTAGCGGATGGTGAGGTCGTCCTCATCGATACGGGCTGCTTACTACACGACTACATATCTGACATCACCCGCACCTATGTCTATGGCTACATCAGCAAGGAGCAGCGCCGTATCTGGAACATCGAGAACCAAACTCAGCTGGCCGCATTCTCCGCAGCGCAGCTAGGCCATACTTGCAGCAGGGTAGACGATGCCGCTAGGACGACCCTCGTAGCAAATGGCCTCGGCCCTGACTATACCCTACCTGGCCTACCCCACCGTACGGGCCATGGCATAGGGCTCGACATACACGAGTGGCCCTACATCGTGCGAGGTGACGAGACCGTACTGGTACCGGGGATGTGCTTCAGTATAGAGCCGATGATCTGTATCCCCGACCAGTTTGGCATCCGCCTAGAGGACCACGTCTACATGACGGAGGATGGCCCACGGTGGTTTACCCAGCCTATGCATAGTATTGAGGATCCGTTTGGGGCGGGGTGATATTTTAAGAGCAGATGTCTCGAATGGTACACGTCACGCTGGTCTGGCCCGAGCCAAGTAACACGTTCTCGAGACTTCCGGTCTCGTGCACGCCACGCTGGGCACACTACGCTTGGATGATCTGGCTGCGCCAGGGCTGGTTGATCGACAATAGAATTGGTCGAGGACGTGCACTGGGCTCGGGCTGAGACAAGACTCATCATCTTTCTTGTACAAATTGAGAACGCGTTTTTCCAGTATTTTTCAATCCTTTTGATCTACAAATACGTACTAGTTCATCTAAGTCTACTTCTACGTCTATAACTTGGAAGCCTTTTGCAGTAAATTCCCTCTTTGCTTTACTATATGATAGATGCCACTCATTCCAAGAATCATGCATGCTTTCTCTATCATCACTGACTAGAAGCAGTTGACTCCAATCTTCTTTTTTGTAGTATGCTATTTTCACGCCTATCATTTGCACGTGCGGTTAGCTTTGGATGATCTGGCTGCGCCAGTGCTGGTTGATCGACAATAGTATTGGTCGGGAACGTGCACTGGGCTCGGGCTGGGAGGTCATGAGATTCATTCTGGCTCAGCTGCTATACTGCCTATCTCGTCCTCAGACGTGGTATACTTCTTCGTCACCTTGTCATTCTGTAGACTTAAGCTAACACCATCAATAGGCTCCTCGATATCAAATCCTCCCTCCATGATAAACCGCCGGAGCAGCTCTGCGACTTTCATATTAACTGTAAATGCTCCGACTGATTGTCCTTCCTTCTTTTCAAAATATGCCTTGGCCTTCGACTTATCGACGGTATCCTTTAGCTCATCCAGTCTGCCGTAGTCATTGATGTTTTTCTCTGTGATATCCATGATCATCATCTCTGACAGCTTTTCTTGATCGAGACCTAGGGCCTGTGCGAGCTTGTGTATCTGGTCTTGCTTAGCGTCGTAAGAGTACTGTGTGATATAGTCTCTAAATGATCTGTCAGCTTCAACCTGTACAGTGCCGCTCTGTACATCGTGTAGAAAGATGGTCGCATACTTCTGATCTTCTTGTGTCAGCGTAGCAAAGGACTTGTGGAGTTCGTCTAGTACTGCCTGTATCTCGGCTTCGTCTTGGTCGCTGCCTTTTATGATCCGCAGGTATTTGTCAAACCGAGAGTTCATGTAGTCGGTATCTATCTTGCCTGTATCTATCTCCGTGAGGTGTCTCTCTAGGTCATATGGTATACCACCTCCAGCACCGCCACCGCCACCGCCACCAGCAAATAGTTCTTTGTATCGTAGTGCCAGGATCAGATACGTCTGCTCATCCACTACCATGCAGGTCTCTTGCTGATCCGGCCTATCGTCAAATGTATAAGTCAGCTTATCCCAGCGAAAGCCCTGTATCGTCGCCGCTTCTAGAGCCCTATTGAGGCCACTAAATAGCTTGGCAAATCGTCTCCGAACCGCATGACTATCTGGCAATCTCGCAAAGTCAGCTATCCCCTCACGGGCAAAAAGACTTTGGATCTCGATGTAGGCATGATTGATCGAAGTAAGATTGTCATATAGCCGATCAACGAATAGGTCGACTGGCTTATCGCCAGAGTAGAGCTTGACTGCCTGCTCTATATATTGCTCCATAGTATGTGGATAGCGATAGTAACGGATGGTTCCGAACGGCTTTTCGTGCTTGCTAAATAAGCGGTTGGTCCGAGAGAATGCCTGTATGATATTCTCATACTTGAGCACCTTGTCTAGGTAGAGGGTATTAATCCACTTAGAGTCAAAACCTGTGAGCATCTGATCTACGACGATAAGGAGATCGAGCTGCTTTTCGGGAGTCCGCTCTATCATACGGTAGGCCTCCTTATGGGCGAGTCTGTTGGCGACGTCCTTCTTGTACCTCGCATGGGTCGCTAGCGTAAAGTCGTGCCTATACCGCTCATTGTAGTCCGTGAGTATCTCTACTAGAGCCGCCTCTTTGACAGCTGCTCTCTCATTATTTTCTATAGTAGGGTCAAAGAGGGCGGTAACTTTCAGATCAGGATTGCTGGCTTTGAACCATCGGTAATACTCGATCGCCTCTGGGATACTACTGGTCGCAAATAAAGCATGAAACTTATAATTCTGACTAGACACAACCCAGCCCTTGAGTATATGCTCTACTACTAATCGCTGATGTACTTCTTGCTCATACTGCGACTTCGGCAGGTAGTCTTCTATACCCTTGGTATATCTGCCAGCAGCATCTCTGCTGCCTACCATACTGACCTCATTCATAAAACGGTTAAATACCTCAGCCTTTGCTGGGTCAGCTAGGGCCTCCTCTACCGTTATAGATCGACTTTCAGCCAATGCGACAGCTGTACGTACCGCGCGATCATTGTAGATGACCTTATACGGATCAAAACCCAATACATTCTTATCTCTGATACCGTCCGCTATACTATACCGGTGTAGCTCATCACCAAATATGGTAGAGGTGGTATTCATCTTTTTCTGATTTTCATCTAGCACAGGTGTACCTGTGAATCCGAAGAAGATCGCCGAGGTAAATGTCTGCTTAATATCAATCAGCATATCGCCGAATGTAGATCGGTGAGCCTCGTCCACGATGAATACGATCCGCTTGTCATTAATAAGTTCTATATCGCGACTTTGGAGGCCTTCGTCCTCGTCCTTGATATTACTCATCTTCTGTATAGACGTGACGATCAGCGTATGCTTAGGGTCTTTGCTCTTGAGCTTTGTCACGAGCACCCCTGTATTTTCGGTGGCCTGTATCTCTTCGTTGTCCTCGGAGAAGGCCCTATACTGCTTGAGCGACTGAGTGCCGAGCTCTATACGATCCATGAGGAAGACGACCTTATCAGCGTCCTGGGAGTTGGCTATGAGCTGGGCTGACTTGAAGCTGGTCATGGTCTTACCCGAGCCCGTAGTATGCCATATATACCCGCCCAGTGCATGAGGACTCTTCCAGTCTGTGCGGTGTACCTTGAGCGATATGGCTCGGGCAGCATGGTACTGGTAGCTCCGCATCACCTTGAGTATACCGTCGCTCGTATCTGGCACGGTGTAGAAGCCGATGAGCTGGTGAGCCATGGGTATAGAGAGGAGGCCCTCGGCTATCTGTCGCCAGTCATTGATCGGCTCATTGTCAAAATCGGCCCAGTGAAAGTAGAAGTCAGGATTCCACCTACCGTCGGGCCCAGGATTGGCAAAGTAGACCGTCTCGCTCGGCTCCATAGCTACGAATATCTGCACTAGCGAAAACAGCCCAGTGAATACTCCCGACCGAGCATAGTTTTCTATCTGATGGTAAGCCTGGCTTACGGGTACACCGCTCTTCTTTAGCTCTATGTGTATCAGCGGCATACCATTGATCAGGAGTAGGAGGTCGCCTCGTCGATCATTGAGGATCTTAGACTTGGTAGCAAACCTCGGCTGCTGTACGATCTGGTAGCGGCTCTGGCCTGCGGCTATCTCGTGCCGGTCGTATATCTTGAGGCTTACCTCCTTACCATAGTGGAGGGCATCTGCGGGGTTGTCTCGCTTTATGGAGACGGTCTTACCATTGATAAATCCATTGAGCCGTAGCGGTGTCCGTAGTTCGGTGATCTGCTCTATGATCTGCTGCATCTCCCCATCGGTCAGCGGTGTATCATTGAGGCGGTCTATGCCTCTATTGTTATCGAAGAGGATGCTGGCCCAGTTATCGAGGAGGTCTTGCTCTGTAGGGTTCTTGATCACCCCATGAGACCATCCTTTCTTGCTTAGTAGGACTTGAATCAGGGCTTCTTCAAATTGTGATTCGCTGGTAAAGGTCATACGGCAAAGATCGTAATTAAGTCGCAGAGTAGTCGTGGCTGTCTCGCCCGAGCCCAGTAACACGTCCTCGCCACGCTGGTCGCCCGAGCCCAGTAACACGTCCTCGAGACTTCTAGTCTCGTGCACGCCACGCTAGGCAGACGTGACGCTGGGCAGACGCCACGCTTAGACGGTCTGGCTGCGCCAGCGCTGGTTGATCGACAATAGAATTGGTCGAGGACGTGCACTGGGCTCGGGCTGGAACAAGCAAGGGGTTCGGGCAAGGACGGGCAAGGTGCTCGGTTCTCAGACGGGAACTGACACCTAGCCT
>CAYMFD010000111.1:0-11922 GCA_964389475.1 uncultured Saprospiraceae bacterium | reverse complement strand
TGGAGAGCCTTAAAATTTTATTTCGACAGGAGGGCTCCTTCGCCTTTGAGGTGCGGTAAAGCCAGTTAGCTCAAAGCTTAAAGTCAAAAGCGGAAAGGCTTAAATCATGCTAAGGTGATTGAGTGCAACGCAGTGGCATCGAAATCTCTGGCGGGAGTAGGGGAAGGCGCAAATACGAAAACCCGACGTAAGGACCTATAAGTAACGTCTACTCATGTGGTACTGCGCCGGGTGGCAATTGCTTGCCCCAGTGCTGTACCCAGTACTTGCTATACTTGGCGACGGCCATCTCTTTGACGCGAGGATTCATGAGCATGCGGCAGTGGCTCTCACTGTCTATCCAATCACGAAGCACCTCTTCGAACGATTTCTGTCCCTCGCCTAGGTTCTCACCAGCAACCTCCCACAAGTAGTCGACAGCATCTAGACGCTGACCTATGTCCTCTCCTCTAGGACCATAGTGTCCGAAGTAATCGTAGCGATCCATCTGCCTCGCATGATGTAAAGCCGACTCGTACAGCTTATCATTCCACTCGACCTCACCCACAGGCTGCATAAACTCATCACCACAGTAACAACCGTGAGCTCTGACGGCATTAACCTGTGACAGTATCTGTGACTGCTCCGCATCACCCATACCGTACGGCGTGACCGCTAGTAGTGACAAAATGCTAAGTATGATCGCAGTAATAGTCATTGGGTGATGATAGATTATAAGTATAGTGATAACAACGTAGTACCAAATAAAGATATTGACAAATGACTTGGTTTAGCAATTATTTATGGTTTGTGACAATGCCATAACGTGTAACGCTAGTGCTACTCAGTAAGAGGATCAGAAGTATATGGTGAGTGTGGCCATATTCACCGTACTTTTGGTCAGCAGAAAAGCAAGTTATATGAAGGTCGCAATTGCGCAACTAAACTACCACATCGGCAACTTCGAGGCCAATACACGGAAGATGCTGGACTACGTAGCTACAGCTAAGGAGGAGGGTGCAGATATCGTTTGTTTCGGAGAATTAGCTACTTGTGGTTATCCGCCTAGAGACTTCCTAGACTTCGATGACTTTATTGTGAGGGCTGAGCATAGTGTCGACCAATTAAGAAAAGCGGCAGATGGTATCGCTATCGTAGTAGGTAGTCCATCACACAATCCTGTCGTGGAGGGCAAGGACTTATTTAACTCTGCTTATTTTTTGGCAGACCAAAAGGTTATACATATCCACCACAAGACCCTCTTGCCTACCTATGATATCTTCGACGAATACCGATACTTTGAACCGGCTCACCACTTCGATGTAGTAACATACAAAGGCAAGAAGATAGCGCTGACCGTCTGTGAAGATATCTGGAATGTGGGTAACGAAAACCCGCTCTACAAGGTCTGCCCACTAGACGAGATGATGCCGCACAATCCTGATTTTGTGATCAATGTCAGTGCCTCACCGTTTAGCGCTAGCCAGGCGGACAGCCGACAGCACATACTCGAGGCTAACGTGTCGAAGTATGGCAAAGCGATGTTTTATGTCAATCATGTAGGTGCCCAGACGGAGATCATATTCGATGGTGGATCTGTAGTGATGTCGCCTGATGGTCATGTCTATGACGAGATGCCCTACTTCGAGGAGACTATGCGTACCTACGACCTAGATACCGTATTGTCAGGAGGACAGCAACAGACCAACGATCGAGACAAAGTGGCGCTTATACACGATGCCATCGTCCTCGGGATCAAAGACTACTTCGGCAAACTGGGATTTACCAAGGCTATACTGGGGCTCTCAGGCGGCATCGACAGTGCCGTAACAGCTGCCCTAGCTGCTCGAGCTCTAGGCGGTGAAAACGTACACGGCCTACTGATGCCTAGCCAGTTTAGCTCAGACCACAGCGTCGGTGATGCAGAGCAACTAGCGATCAACCTAGGCATGACCTACGATATCATTCCCATCAAGGGTATCTACGATGCCTTTATGAAGGAGCTATCACCGATCTTCGGCGACCTCCCCTTTAATGTGACTGAAGAGAATCTACAGGCTCGTTCTCGTGGTATCCTCAATATGGCGCTGAGCAATAAGTTTGGTCATATCCTCCTCAATACGTCCAACAAGAGTGAGATGGCCGTGGGCTACGGCACGCTGTATGGTGACCTGTGTGGTGGCTTGTCCGTAATCGCAGATGTATACAAAACGGATGTATATAAACTCGCCGAATACATCAACAAGGATAAAGAGGTTATACCCGTCAACACCATTACCAAGCCACCGTCAGCAGAATTGCGACCCAACCAAAAAGACAGTGACAGCCTACCTGACTACGACGTACTCGATCAGATACTGCATATGTACATAGAGGAGACCACTGATCCTCAGGATATCATTGATGCTGGCTACGACGAAAAGCTCGTACGGCGTATCCTACGACTGGTCAATATAAATGAGTTTAAGCGTTACCAGACAGCACCCACGCTACGGGTATCTACCAAGGCATTCGGTATGGGAAGGCGCCTACCTATCGTCGCCAAATACCTATCGTAAATGCTCTACATCGTACCCACACCTATCGGCAACCTCAAGGACATTACCCTCAGAGCTCTAGAAGTGCTTAAAGAGGTAGACCTCATCCTAGCCGAGGATACTCGAATGACCAAGCGTCTACTACAGCACTACGATATCACTACCGCCGTGCGGTCGCACCATGCCCACAATGAGCATCGTGCTGTCACTGGTGTAGTAGAAGACCTGCAGAGCGGCAAAACGATAGCACTGGTCTCTGACGCTGGTACGCCAGCCATCTCAGACCCAGGATTCTTACTATCCAGAGCCTGCGTAGAGGCAGGCATCAAGATCGTATGTCTACCAGGGGCAACGGCCATGATACCAGCTCTGGTAGCTAG
Organism: uncultured Saprospiraceae bacterium; assembly: GCA_964389475.1. Taxonomy (GTDB): domain Bacteria; phylum Bacteroidota; class Bacteroidia; order Chitinophagales; family Saprospiraceae; genus CAYMFD01. The sequence continues at coordinate 9,026 of CAYMFD010000111.1, read as the reverse complement.
TGGACTACCCTGCGATCGTTTTCATATGGAAGGCTTCTTACCACAAAAGAAGGGTCGTCAGACACGGCTACAATATCTAGCTGATCTGCCACATACCTTCGTACTATATGAGTCACCCTACCGCCTAGTCAAGTGCCTACAGCAGCTCATAGACCACTGCGGAGCTGACCGCGTAGCCTGTGTCGCTAGAGAGATCAGCAAGATGTACGAAGAGGTTACTACTGCACCACTTGCCGAACTGCTAGACGACTACAGTAGTCGCTCTAGTGTCAAGGGAGAAATTGTAATTGTCGTCGCTGGCGCTTAATTAAGCTTAATCACCTGCTCGCTGGTCACACCTGAGGCTGTGTGTATACTCACCGTATACTGGCCCTGTACCTGACTACTGAGGTCTATGCTTATGTTAGCATGGCCTGTAGTGAGTCGCTCTCGCTGCTCAAGTACGGTCTGGCCTAGTATATCCGTCACTACGATGCGGACATCGACGCCATCCTTGACATCCATCGTCAGCACCACCCTACCCGTAGTTGGGTTAGGTGTGAGGCTTACATTATTCTCAATCTCCGTAACCTCTGACAAGCTGCTCACTAGGCTTCTTTCACCATTAGCAAAGAAAGTACCTAAGCGACCTCCCTGCACGAAGATGTCTTCTGTATTGGGTACCGTCTCGATCTTACTAGGTCGTAGATTGAGGATACCTAGGTCAGCATCACCAAAGATGCTAGCGTCATGTACTAGCCGTTCATCGTTAGGGCTATAGCTAGGCCAGCTGAGTACAAGGTTTTCGTATAGGATACCAACCTCCTGCTCCTCGATATTGACTGCCCATAGGGAGTATAGTGGTTGACCGCTTGACACATTGATATAGTCAAATGCGATGACGCAGTCGCTGTTTTTGCTAAAGGTAGGATTACCCACACTCTCGCCCTCCGAGAGTCCTGTAAATAGCTTCTGTATGTCGCCCGATCCAAAGTTGTCAATAGACCTATCCCATACGTCGATCAATCCGATATCCCAGTACTCGATCGTGCCTGATGTACCCTGTAGGGTATTAAAGGCATCGTAGACCAGCGTCTGGCCACTATGATCGAACTCCATGGCATCGCTATAGTTAACATCTCCAGCATCTACACCTTGGGTAAACGTGGGATTAAACAAAAAGAAGTTCTGCTGAGAGTCTGATACCGCATCGTAGATAATTACCCTATTGTCTTGTGCTGTCGTCGTGGCGGCTATGAGTCGGCCATCTCGGCTGATGACGACGTTGCGCCACACTTGGTCATTTTGGAATATGGAGTTTTGGAAGGTCCCCGCTGACCAGTCAAATGTGATCAGGTGAATACGATTATCCGTACCTACGTACATAATGGTGTTACCATTGTCTGTTACGCTGGGCTTACTCAGTGGGGCTACGTCAGCGAGGTTGGCTTGTTGGGTCAACCATGTGCCATCCTCTGCGAAGAGGTCTAGCCTCGTCTGGTCACTATTCGTCAGCAGTACGAGAGCCTGTCCAGGGTTAGTCTCTAGGTCCTCACAGATACTAGGACCAGAAGAAGGATTGCTGCTCCCTCCTATGCCCACGGCTGCCCATGCACTCGCTGCCGCATCGACTACAGCCTGGCCCTCGACCTCAGCGGCTAGTAATACGGCTGCTCTGGCATCGACAAATTCTGAGCTACGAGTCAGGTACTGCGTAAGAGCTCGGTAATAGACCTGCTCTGCTACATCCTTACCTACCGCCTCTGCAAATAAGTAGTAGGCGTGATTGGGTATACCACTATTGATATGGACTCCGCCCTGATTAAGGTTTTGTACATCGTCAAAGAACTCGTTCATATGCTTTGGCTGCCACCCTTTACCCACAGATGAGTAAGTGATGTTAGCATCATTGACACCATTGTTAGGGTCCTCCATACTCCGCAATGCACCTAGGGGATATAGATTAGGTGATACTACGTCTGGTCGTATCACATCTTCGCCTATCTGCCAGTCATCACGGTCTACCATAGCGCCAAAGATATCGGCGAACGACTCATTGAGTGAACCTGACTGGTCTCTGTATACAAGGTTAGCAGTATTCTGAATAACACCGTGGCTCATCTCGTGTGCAGCTACGTCTAGGCCTCTAGCCAGTGGCAAAAACACGTCGCGACCACCGCCATAGTACATGAACTGACCATCCCAGAAGGCATTGTCTAGGCCATTACCATCCTCATCTAAGATATTGACAAGCGATACGATATTACCGCCCATACCATTGATAGATCGACGACCAAACTTCTCTTCGAAGTAGTCGAAAGCCTCTGACCCGTTAACATGAGCAGATACCTCCGCTCGCTTATCGGACCAGTTGCCTTGCGTAAATACATGCGACCACTCCCTATCGGCGAATGGTCTATTGTTACCATCGATCGTCCATATAGCGCCTACTGGTGCATCGGGCATGTCTGACTGTGCTCCGTTAAAGATGTTGACCTTGGAGGCATCAATCATAAATCGCACATCATTCACCTCGTATGACTGGACGTTGACGGTACGGTTAAATAGATCTTGACCTGGCACAGCTATGGGTCCATCTGGCGGCGGAGTTAGGCTCTGACGAGCACGCGGCATGTCGACCTCTACTTCGTCGGTATCCAGGTGGTTGTGGTTACACTTGGCCGTGTGATCAGATAGCTCGTGATTATGCAGTTTACAGACACTGAGGTACTTATCAATAACTACTCCGTCGTTCGCATCTACAAAGTACTCCCATCGCTGCCCTACCTCTGGTACTATTACATGGTGGTAGACTAGCTTAAATCCTCCATCGATGGGATAGATAACTAGCTCGGAGGTGATTTTGTCAAAGTCAAAAAGTCCCAAGGGGTCATCCTCAACTTCGAGGATACCTACAGCGTCTACGAGGGCCGCCTGACTGGTAGGTAGATCGATACTAGGATTGACGTCTAGAGACTCTGGGTGGTCGTAGTAACGACCGTTCATGACATCGATCTGGGTACCGTCATTACTATGGAGCATGACCTCACTACCGTAGACATGGACGCCTTTATACATGTGTTGCATCCTGTAGTGGTAGCTGCCGCGATCGTCTCTAGATGAATTTATCATCTCAAATGCTTGGTCAGCATCTTTGATCTCAAGCAGGGGTGATGCGGTCTTGAGGTAGACATTAATATGATCTACAAAACTCTTAGACGATGGTGGCTTATAGTTAGCATTAGGCTTGACCATGGTCACTCGATCACCGTATCGCTCGATGACGTCTAGACCTAGACTCTTGGAAAATTTGGCGGTCTTGAGGTCTATGGACTGTAGTTGTACAGCTTGTCTAGACTTAGGTGCGGTGATTCCGTCTTGATATCCTGCGGGCAGGTTAAACTTCCAGTCTTTATACTCCACAGCTTGTGGATCTCCTATGTGTGGTTTGATCTGCTGTCCGCACAGGGCTACGCTAGATGATATAGCTGCTATTAGTAGTATGTACTTCTTCATATTATCTTGTTAGTGGCATAGCCTTCTGCCGGCGTGCTAGCTTGTATAAGTTTAGGTAGTATTTCTCAACGACTTCTGGGACTTTCTGCTGATTGCCACCCCAGGTGAGTCTATGCTTAGTATCGCCTACCTGTCGCTCGACAAAGTAGGATAAGTTGCCAGGGTCTCGCACGATCATCTTGTCAAGACCGAGCGAAGAAAAGTTAGTAAACATCTGAGTAGTCGTGGTCTTATCTAGTGGCAAAGCCCGAACGAGGCCAGAGCCCGCCGCACCATTACCGACGAACAGTACCCCATTATCTAGCAAGGTGTATGTCTCATACTGTCCTGTGAAACCACCACCGCTACCAAAAACGAGTTTGTCCCCCGTGTACTCTTCTGGTGAGGCAATGACCTGATCGGTTGTTTTGCACCCTGTGGTGACTAGAGTTATTACCGTGGCAATAATAAGCATGCGTGTTATCATCTGCTAAAGATAGCAGTTGAGACGTGATGGCACAGCGATACCTTGCTGTGATATGATCACTTTAATACTATCGTCGGCGAAAACACCTAGGTGTTACTTCTTACCGTGGCAGTGCTTGTACTTCTTGCCACTACCACATGGACAGGCTTCGTTGCGGCCTACCTTGGGTTGATCACGACGAACAGTCTCTACCTTTTGGCGTTGCTGCTGGCCTGCTCGCATGGCTGCCTCTCGCATAGCTGCTTCACTACGGCTCATCCCTGACTCTCGACTGGTCTGCGCTTGATTGAGGTCAGACTTCTGCTCCTTGGCTTCTCGCACTTGATCTGGAGATCCGACCATTATCATACCATTCATTAGGTACGAACATACGTCGTGGTTAACCTTATAGATCAGCTCCTCAAACAGATTGTAGGCCTCCATCTTGTAAATCACAAGTGGGTCCTTCTGCTCAAAAGACGCTGACTGTACAGACTCCTTAAGCTCATCCATAGAGCGAAGGTGCTCCTTCCAATTCTCATCAATCAGGGCTAGCGTTATAGCCTTTTCGATGTCTCGCATAATGCTGCTACCATTACTATCTACTGCGTCCTTGAGGTCGGCTGATATGGGTAGTTGTTTGCTCCTACCATCTGTGTAGTTGATGGCAATACGCTTGTACTTGTGGCCTTCTTTTTCGTACACTTGCTTGATGACAGGTAGTAATAGCTCGGCGATGTGGCCACCTTTTCTGGAGTAACTATCATTGACCTGGGTCTGATAACCGTCTAGGAGGTCGTCTTCGCTGACATCAGCGAACTGCTGCTCGTCGAAACTAGGATCAAGGCCTAGTATGCGCATACTTTCTGTCCTGAATGTCTCAAACGAGCCACCACGCTTATGGTCGAGGATCATGTTTTCTGTCAGTCCCTCAAACATGTTATTGAGGTCAACAGATAGTCGCTCTCCTTCTAGGGCATGACGTCTCTTCTTGTAGATCGCCTCCCGTTGGATATTCATTACATCATCGTACTCTAGCAGTCGCTTACGTACGCCGAATGCATTTTCTTCTACTTTTTTCTGAGCTCGTTCTATCGACTTGCTGACCATGGAGTGCTGTATGACCTCACCCTCTTTGTGGCCCATCTTATCCATCACCTTGGCGATACGATCACTCTGGAACATACGCATGAGGCTATCCTCCAGCGATACGTAAAACTGTGATGATCCAGGGTCTCCCTGACGACCAGCACGACCACGCAACTGTCTATCTACACGACGACTATCGTGTCGCTCTGTGGCGATGATGGCTAGACCTCCACTTGCCTTGACCTCAGCTGATAGCTTGATATCTGTTCCACGACCCGCCATATTGGTGGCTATCGTGACCTTACCAGGATTACCTGCCTCAGAGACTATCTCCGCCTCGCGCTGGTGCTGCTTCGCGTTAAGCACATTGTGATCGATCTTGCGCAGGCGTAGCATCCTACTCAGCAACTCCGATATCTCGACAGATGTAGTACCAACCAGTACAGGTCTACCCTGACTAGTAAGCGTCTGTATGTCGTCGATCACGGCATTAAACTTCTCCTTGGCCGTCTTATAGACGAGGTCATCCTTGTCATCACGCTGTATAGGCCTGTTTGTAGGTATTACGACTACATCCAGCTTGTAGATCTCCCAGAGCTCGCCAGCCTCCGTCTCGGCTGTACCCGTCATACCGGATAGCTTATGATACATCCGGAAGTAGTTCTGCAAGGTGACTGTAGCATATGTCTGCGTGAGCTCACCGATCTTCACATTCTCCTTAGCCTCTATCGCCTGATGTAGTCCGTCAGAGTAGCGACGACCCTCCATCATACGGCCTGTCTGCTCATCGACGATCTTGACCTCATTATCCATCACGACATATTCTTGGTCTTTTTCGAATAGTGTGTAAGCCTTGAGCAGCTGACTGACAGAGTGTAGACGTCGTGACTTTATGGCGTAATCTTGTACGAGTTGGTCCCGCTCCTCAGATAAGGTCTCGCCAGCCTCTTGCTCCCTTGACTCTATCAGCTGCATCTCCTCAGCGATATCCGGCATGATAAAGAAGTCGACATCATTTTGCCCCTTGGCTAGATAGTCAGCACCTTTATCCGTTAGTTCGACGCTTCTGGTCTTCTCTTCGATCTTAAAATATAGCGGAGCATCGACGATGTGCATGTTCTTGCCCTGCTCCTGCATGTAGAAGTTCTCCGCTTTCTGGAGGGTTACCTTGACGCCTTCTTCACTAAGGAACTTGATCAGCGGTCTATACTTAGGCAAGGCACGATAGGTACGTAGCAAGGCCATGCCTGCATCGCCCTCCTCATGGCCTAGTTTGCCTTCTTTAAAGAGGCTCTTAGCATCTGCTAGATACTTGGTCGCTAGCTTTCGCTGCTGACTAAATAGGCCTTCGATCTTGGGCTTTAAAGCCTCATACTCTTGCTCCTCACTGCCCTTGGGTACTGGACCAGAGATGATCAATGGTGTCCGGGCATCATCTATCAATACCGAATCCACCTCATCAATCATCGCATAGTGGTGTTTGCCCTGCACCATCTCCCCTGAGGAGCGGACCATGTTGTCTCTTAGGTAGTCAAAGCCAAATTCATTGTTGGTTCCGTAGGTAATGTCGGCCTTATAAGCTGCTACCCTACCTGGAGAGTGCGGTCTGTGCTTGTCTATACAGTCTACTGTCAGGTGTAGAAACTCAAATATCGGACCTACCCACTCACTATCCCGACGTGCCAGATAGTCATTGACGGTGATGACATGTACTCCTTCGCCGGAGATGCCATTGAGGTAGGCGGGTAGTGTGGCGACTAGTGTCTTACCCTCACCTGTAGCCATCTCGGCAATCTTACCGTCATGCAGTACTTGACCACCTATCAACTGTACGTCGTAGTGTACCATATTCCACGTGACCTCACCACCTGCTGCCAGCCAGGTAGTCTGGTAGGTGACTTGATCACCGTCGACTGTGACATAAGCCTTGTGCGACTGTGCGGCGAGTTCTCTATCAAGGTCGGTAACCGTAGCGGTCATGACCTCATTTTGAGAAAACCGCCTAGCTGTCTCCTTTACTACAGCAAATGCCTCCGGCAGCAACTGCCTGAGTATATCCTCAAGTTCTTCGTCACGCTGCTTTCGGGTATCATCTACCTGATTGTATACAGCCTCTTTCTCATTGAGATCTACCGTGTCTCTAGCTTGCTGCTGGAGGTCCTCGATGGTCTGATCGATCCCTTGGAGGTGATCAGCGATACGCTGCCTAAACTCAATGGTCTTGCCGCGCAATTCGTCATTACTGAGACTGCTGTATGATTCGAAGTGAGTATTAATCTGGTCTACTACAGGCGCATATGCCTTAACGTCGCGGTCATACTTGGTACCGAAGACTTTCTTAAACAGTTTAAGCATCTATATATTTTTAGCGGCGGTAGTAGTATACAGCCGTAGGTATCGAGATAAGTATCCTGGGTGGTAGCACCCATGGTACAGCTCTGCAAAGATATGTTTTCGCATTGCTATATCTAGGTAGATCATAATCCATTCCAAGCAGGAATAACTGACATAGTGTCTTATCAAACAAAAAAGAGGCAACTCGAATCTCTCGAATTGCCTCTTTTAGCATTACTAGCAAACGCTGAGTAATTATGCTTCTTCTGTCGCCTCTACTGCTTCTGCAGGTGCGGCTCCATCTTCTTCTGCTGCTGATGCACTTCTTAGAGCTCTAGGTATCTCTACCATAGCAACTGGAGTAGCTGGTATATTTAATATCTCCACACCCGCCACTGGCTTGATGTCTCTTACTCTCACTGAGTCACCTAGGTCTAGACCAGAGATGTCAACCTCTACATGGTCTATCATATTATCAGGTGTAGTTCTTACGTCGATCTTTCTGATCTGCTGTATCAGCTTACCACCAAGCTTTACACCCTCAGACACACCTACTGTACGTAGTGGTACCTTGACATTAACAGGTACACCGTCCGTCAATGATAGGAAATCAACGTGTAGGATCTCGTCTGTCACTGGGTGAAACTGAATGTCCTTGATAAAGCAATTATACTCCTTGCCTTCTAGACTAAGGTTGGCTAGCTTAAAGTCTGGCGTATACACTAGACCTTTGATATCCTTAGGCGTCAAGCTAAATGACTCACTTATGCCTTGGCCATAAAGTACGGCGGGCACTAGACCTTGCTTACGTAACTGGACGTTATGTTTCTTACCGAGATTCTCTCTCTTATTACCGCTGAAGCTGACTACCTGCATGGCGTAGTATTTATATAGATTTCTTAAAAGGAGTGCAAAGATACATTTCTTTAGATCAGTGACGCAAATAAGATTGTAATTTGTTGGTTTTCAGGTCTCGTGACCTAGCCTACTCGAAAGTGTAATCATATCTATTTCGATATATACTCACTTATTAATGAGGACTATCAGTATGAAATCACCAAGCTTGAGGTGTAAAACGCAGGTTGATATAGTATAACCGATCCCCCGCAAACTACGCCTCCTGCTAACCTTTTAAGTCCTCAATCGTTACTCTAACTCATACACCATGCTATACCATGATTAAACGAATACTAAAATGGCTGGCCATCATCCTGATCATTCTTGTCGTGGGACTAGTGGTAGCTGTCAAGGTCATGGACGAGCCCATACCTGCCAGCGTAGAGGGTCCTGCTGCAGAGGCACTAGCCACAGAGGTGCTAAATAATATCAAGCACGACCAACTAGCAGATACCAAGTGGGTGTCTTGGGCATTTCCGGGTAACCATAAGTATGTGTGGCATGTACCTAGCAACCATGCACAGATATCGTACGGCAGTACCGTCGTCAAGATGGATCTCGACGAGCAGACGGGTGTAGCCAGTCGCAAAGGCGAGCCTCTCAACGGCGACGACCTAGCTAATGCTATCGCGCGAGCATGGTCGTTCTGGTGTAATGATAGCTGGTGGCTGATCGCCCCCCATAAGATCATGGACCCAGGAACTACCAGATCCGTGGTAGATGTCAGCGCTGATCATCCCGGTAAGAGAGGCTTACTGGTACAGTA
>CAYMFD010000110.1:5348-12241 GCA_964389475.1 uncultured Saprospiraceae bacterium | reverse complement strand
CCTCCCTTAAACCAACATCGAAGCTATCTTCGCGGCGTGATAACCCTACTCAGCCGATACAAAGAAGACTACAAGCAAAACTGGCGGCTGGCCCTACCCATTATGGCGGGGCAGCTAGGGCAGGTATTGGTCAACCTTGTCGACAACCTGATGGTGGGTCGTTTAGGTCCTGCATCTCTGGCGTCTGTATCGTTTGGGCTGGCGATATTTTCTAGTTTTTACGTCTTTGCTATGGGTATCAGCTTTGCGATCACTCCATTGGTCAGCGAGGCAGATGGTGCTGGAGACAAGCCCGAGATATCACGCATCATTAAGCACGGCCTACTGGTCAATGGCGTCTTCGCAATCATCTGTATCGCAGTGATCCTTACTGGTCTGCCCGTACTCCACCACCTCGGCCAAGACCCCCTGGTCGCCGAGCTAGCCAGTGGTTACCTCTACTATGTAGCTATGTCGCTGCTGCCCTTTATGCTCTTCCAAGCACTGAAGTGCTTTAGCGATGGGATGAGCGAGACCATGCCAGCTATGCTCATCATCATCACTGGCAATGTACTCAACGTCATCCTCAACTACGGATTAATCTTTGGTAACTACGGCATGCCTGAGATGGGAGTCGCCGGTGCTGCACTAGCCAGCCTCATAGCGAGGACATTTATGCTAGTGGCCATGTTCGTCATACTATACTACTGGAAAGACCTGTGGAGCTACCTATCTGCCTGCAACTGGCGGATGTACCAGCGCAAGATCTTTAACAAGATCGCCAATATGGGCATACCGACCAGCCTACAGATGTTCTTTGAGGTAAGTGCCTTCGCTGGCGCATCGGTGATAATGGGTACGATCAGTGCCGAGGCGCAGGCTGCCCACCAGATTGCCATTAACCTAGCATCAATCACCTTTATGACCTGTCTAGGGCTGGCCATTGCCTCGACGATACGTGTAGGCAATCAACTGGGCAAAAAGAACTACCACAAGCTGCGGGATGCTGGCGTCAGCGCCTTGATACAGACCGTAGGAATGATGATCGTAACTGCAGTATTTTTTAGTCTATTTAGACACCAACTGCCCTACCTCTACCTCGACGATCCTACGACTGTAGGTATAGCCTCACTACTACTACTTATGGCCGCAATCTTTCAAGTACCTGATGGCATACAAGTAACGGCGCTATCTGCCCTACGTGGCCTGCAAGACTTGCGCATACCCACGATCATCACATTCGTCTGTTACTGGATGGTGGCGATACCGATGAGTTATGCCGGAGCCCACTACTGGGGTTGGGGACCTGTAGGAGTATGGATAGGGCTGATCGTAGGACTGACACTATCTGCTATACTGATGACGAGGCGGTTTATGCGACTGAGTAGCGACCTCCTCGACTAGGATACAACAACTAGGCCCAGCGACTGCCGATACAGAGATGGAGTCGTGCCTGTAAACTTCTTAAAGGTGCGGCTAAAGTGGGAGAAGTTCTGAAAGCCACAGTCCATTGCAATCGCAGCGACCTTACTATCCTGCTCAGCGAGCAGCTTACAGGAATGGACGATGCGGAACTCCTGGAGGTAATTGGTAAAGGTCTTACCGGTCATCTTTTTGAAGTAACGGCAAAAGCTAGGCACCGTCATGGCAGCTAGGCTAGCCACCTGCTCTACGCGTATCTCCTCTGCAAAATGCTCACGGACGAACCGGTAGACGGCTCTAATCCGCTCGTAATCACCATGGTCTGCGACTACCGAAACGGTACTGGCATTGAGGGCTAGATACTCCTCTGAGTCTGCCAGTCGCTGCAGGATATTGAGTAGCTGGACGTACCGCTCGAAGGACTTCATGACGGTCATCTCCTCGATCCGCTCTCCTAGGTAACGCTTTGTCTCACCGTAGAAGGAAAGGCCACTCTCCGCCCGCTGTAGGAGGTTGATGATTTTCTGCAACTCCGGCAGCGACCGCCCCTCTGCTAGGAATACCCGAGGATGAAACTGCAAGACGAACTCCTCATTCTTGGCACTGAGCCTATCCGTAAAACCATAGTGCGGCAGATTAGACCCTATAAGGAGCATATCGCCGTGGTGGTAGTAAGATATATGTGCCCCGACGTGCCGCTTACCACTGCCCCCCTTGACGAATACAAGTTCGACCTCTGGGTGGTAGTGCCAGATGGGGTCTGCATTGGGCAACGTATCATTAAAGGCTAGAAATCGAAATGACTGGCCTATATCTGGTCGTATATCCTCTAATTGAGGCCTTAAAACTCTCTTTTCCATGAGCAATAAAAAACTGCGATAAAACGGCGACAAAACAAAATTAACACAAATTAACAGGCCGTAACAATAGTAGGGGTAAAATAGTACACTTTGTAGTGAATAGCAGGACATCTAGGAGGTAACATTGCATCCTATGTTTGCAATCGCATTCATTCACAACAAGTCAACTAAGACATTATGAACAGATTATTTTTAGTACTAGCATTAGTAGTAGCATTTGCGACAGTACAAGTTAATGCAGCAGAGCCTATCATCACTGACAACAACAGTGTAATCGTATCACTCGCATCATGGAAGGGCGAAACTGTAAACGTTGATATCGTCGATGCTTATGGCACCGTGATCTTTAGCGATAACGTAGCAACTATCAATGGCAAGAAAAGATACCAGCTATCACAACTACCTTCAGGAGACTACACAATCCGCACTAGCAATGATCTACGGATCGAAGCACAGGTGGTTACGATCCAGAGAGGAGAGGTCATCGAAGCAACTGTCCCTACTACAACATACAAGCCTATGATAACTACAGCGGCTAACACGGTAGACGTAAACTTCCTCACAGGTGGCAAACGTACCAATGTGGTATTTACTGACAGAAACGGAGAGACAGTATACACTAACTCGTACGAGGGTAATAGCGTGAACAAGCGATTTGACCTTAGCAGCCTACCAGCAGGCGACTACACGGTATACGTATCCAACGGCCAGGTGAGCAAGAGCAGACGTATCGTTAGGTAATACCATTTCTGCTACAGAATTTCACTTATTTTTTGCCTTATTCTTCATCATATTTCGCCAAAAAGCCTCGTGGTAGCTACGGCTACCACTACGTTTTTTGACTCATCTGATTTTGAATAAACTCAAAAACTAATGCGAAACCTTATAGTAGAAATGGTATAATATCTCAAAGAACATATCCATTAAAGTGGCTACCCTGATTGACTCAGAGTAGCCACTTTTTTTTAGTGCTATATTGATTACAATGGAAATCGGGGATCGATGTGTAGATACTGATGTGGCATTTGATTTCACAATTTGAGTAGCGGAAAGCCCTGACTAGTAGTGCTTCAAAAGCCTCAGCACATCATACTTCAACTCCGCTCAGTATACTTCTACTCACGCAAAACAGATCGGGCAACTCTACTCTGTCAGCACTGGATCTGCTATCTGCTCAGTCAGCTCATCCTGGTACATATCGCTAGATAGGAGTATCGACCAATGCTTGAGATGGTCAAAATGACTCATCACTATGCGACAAAGCGCAGTTAGCGGTATCGCTAAGATAGCTCCCGCCACTCCCCACAGATGAGAGAATGCCACAATACTGATAATAGCAAACAAGGGATTGACATCTACCTGATCACCAACGATCTTGGGTGTAATCAAGTTACCCTCTAGCTGCTGGACGAAACCGAAGTAGACCATGATTGCTAGTGGCTGTAGCGGGTAGGCAGGTGCAGCAAAAGTGTACAGTACAGGAAGCAGACTACCCACGATCGTACCCACATAGGGTATGATGGCGAGTACTGCCGCCATCGTCCCCCAGAAGATGGGATACTCGACCCCAAGGCCCCACAGCCCCAAACTATTGAGGACTGTCAAGATAAGAATGACGAGGCCCATACCCCCCACATAGGACTGGACGGTGTCCTTTATACCTACCAAAATTGACCGCAGCTCATGGCGATTGTCATCATCAACTGTATTAACGATGAAGGTGAAAAAGCTCTTGCGATATAGCAAAAAGAGAAAACTGTAGATGATCGTCATACCCACGCCGACTACCATGGCCGTCGTAGAAAGTAATCCGTCGGAGATCAGAGACAAGGGAGTGGAAATTAAACTGCCCACATTATCAGAAAGCTTATCATCTATGCTCCCACCCGACAATTGCAATGCTGAAGATATCCAAGCCTCTACCCTGTCAACTCCCTGCAAGAGACTGCCCGTAATGTCGGGCAATGTCTCTAAGACAGATGATAACTGCCAGCCAAAAAAGAAAAACAATAGAAGGCTTGGCACTGCTACAGATGCCAAAGAAAGCACCACTCCCAAGATAGGGTGGATCGTCCATCGCCGCACTCGCCGGTCCACAGGTAATAAAAATATGGCTACCAGAGCAGCAAATATCATCGGCAAGATGATGCTTTCGAGTACGGACAAAACGTATATGACTGCAATCACCGCAATCAATCTGTAAGTAAACCGCTGGAGGGCGACAAGGCTGGGTTCGGACATATTATCGGTTAACTTTTCCCTTAATATATTGTAAGGTAATGAAGGTAATAATACCACCGATGACCCAAGTTTCGAAAAACAGCATCATCGAGACGATGGCTGCCTCCATCATCGTAGAGGGTTCGACGTGGTACTTAGAGAAGGCCAGATCAGGATTGGCCAGAAACAAGACCATATTGACGACCATCAAAACCAAACCAGCGAGTAAACTGACCTTGACCCCCATGTATGCACCCGCTGGAAACACTCTTTTGGTCCCGCGCTTGGCCACGGTATTAAGAGCCGTAACGATAATTGCACCAAGTGCGACATACTTGATCAGCTTAAGATATGGAGCATAGTCGACATGAAGGAGCTGAAAGAATAGCAAGATCGTCGCCATTATCCCACCAGCCATCAAGCCATACTTGGCAGATAGATTGTGCGAGTTAAATAGGTCATTGTTTTCTATAGTAGACATGATGTAATGTGATTTGGTTAAGGTAATAAGACAAGGCGGTATTGAAGGGCCTACCCTGACTGAAAGTGGTATATGAGAAGAGGCCACGCCAGTTACGGCGCAGCCTCCAATCACATTTATAGGCTACAGATGAGAGTCTGCAGTCTTCTAAATTTAGTTTGCTGTGCACTGGACTGGACAAACGTGCTGACCGACCGTCCGCCGGCATGATGATCATGACATTTTATTCGATCATGATCGATCGGGGTTTATTCAGCAGATAAGCAAGTTCGTATAGGTTAGTTTGACTTCTCTTTGGACCAGGCGTCTAGCATCCAACTGCGCTTTTCGATATCAGAGAGAAAACCACCGATCAAGTCGATCGTTCCCTCGTCTTCCACTTTGCCTGCTTGCTCGATGACAGCCCGCATACAGCTGATCAACTCTGCGTGATCACTAAGTATATTGTCTACCATTTCGTGGGGCTTCATAGTACAATTCTCTTTGATACTCGATATCTCGAGGTACTCCTTCAGCGTAGAGACTGGCTTTTTGCGAAGGGTTAGAATTCGCTCAGCGACTTCATCGATATTTTCTCGTGCTACATTGTACAGATCTTCAAACTGCTGATGCAAGTCAAAGAAATGTTCGCCCGTGACGTTCCAGTGATAGTTACGCAAGTTCTGGTAATACACTTGATAGTTGGATAGCAACGTATTTAATGACTTGGCTACCTCAGTCAATGTTTTTTGTTCTATTTCTAAATAATTCATTTTTCTATTTTTGTAACTTGTAAATGAGTGATTTCTTCCATCTTAATTCATGGAACTCAGTACGTCATCCTTCATTGATACAGCTGTATTTAATGCTGATTTAGCTTTGTCATTTGCCACATCAACTACTGATTGAGCCTTGGCTTTGGATTTATCGAGTTGCTTTGAGATTGTATCGATCGCCTCTTGCGCCGAAGTCTTGACGGTGTCTGCGACATCTGTTGCCTTTGCTTTGACATCCTCGCCAAGGGCCACGCCTCGAACTCTGGCATCAGCTGCCATAGCCCTGCCTTTATTGCTATTAATGAAGTATCCAGCCGCTACTCCCAGTGCTAGACCACCCCAAAAAAGTATCTGATTATTGTTTCTATTTGAATTTTCCATTATACGAAATTTTATATGTGATTAAATATTGTTGACATACCCCTTACTGGTGTACGACAAGGATTGTTCGATTCTACGCAGACATTTTGTACTGCTGCAATTGACTTTGCAGTTTAGTCCTAGCAAAATTGATCCTGCTCTTAACGGTACCAATCGGTATGCTCAGCTGCTCCGCTATCTCACTATACTTATACCCTATCACAAACATCATAAACGGTTTGCGTGATTTAGTCGATAGTCGGCTAATGTGTTTTTTCATTTCTGCAACTCGCAGACAACTTTCCGCTTCGTTAGGTACAGACTGCTGACTCTCTAGAGCATAACTCATATCCTCTACACTTGTATTTACTACTGCTCTCTTACGCCTCTTATTGTAGAGGGTTATAAAGGTGTTTTTAAGTATAGTAAAGGACCAGCTCTTGAAGCTTGTACCTGGCCTAAAAGTGTGCTTGCTACGGTAGGCCTTAATTACTGTCTCCTGTACAAGGTCTTTCGCCAAATAATCATTCCTAGTCAGCTTTCGAGCGAAATTGAACAATGCATTTTCGTTATTATCATAAAGATCCTTAAACTGAGACTGTGTCATAAATGTGATTTTGTTGTTTGGTTATACTATATAAAGTGTTTTAAAGACACAATTGTTCACACTGCAAGTATATTATATTCACATGCAAATGCAGGATTCACACATTCTAGTGATAGTCAATGTTTTGTACAACATATAGAATTTCCAGAATTAGCACCATCACTACAGTATAGTCGCTCAATTGCGAAAAGTGAGACTATAAATCCCAA
>CAYMFD010000110.1:0-5248 GCA_964389475.1 uncultured Saprospiraceae bacterium | reverse complement strand
CCTACATCAGTCAAGAGGGGCTAGAAGTGATCGTGGCTCTACAACCTAAATAACGGCGTCTATCTTATACCCTAGGCTAATCGGTGGATGGCACCTCTCCTGTGGGTATGTGACAGTACAAGTCAACCTTGTCTAGGCCTAGGGTGAGACTTGACGTACAGAGATTAGCGATCCATGGGGAACTAGGTAGACACAGACTAACACATAAGAAGCAACAATCCGCCCTTGAGTCAGTATGCTATCTCATATCCGAGGTGCTATGGGCTTACCTCCCGCTCGGCCAAAGTGTCGACTCCGCCATGCTGGTTGAAATGAGTTATGCTGGATCTACGCTACTGACACTGGATATAATGGCCTCGTTATGAGACACGAGCTGGTCGAGCAGCTCCAGGAAACTGCCAGAGCCATAAGGCATTTGAGCTGAAGCCCCCTGCGCATTGCGCTTAAACTTAATTTCTTGATAGGCCTTAAAGCCTTCGACCACTTTGCGGATCTGAACCGTCTTGTCCATCAGCTTCTGCATTGCATCGTTGTCAGATAGATCGATAATATGGGCTTGTGGGCTTACCAGACTATCTTGGTCAAATGACGGGATCTGCCCATCAAGCGTAGCCAAGTCCTGCGCTACAAAGGCTCTGACACTGACGTCAAAAAAGCGTGCCATCTCCAGGACTATCCGCAGCCGTGGCTCCACTCCCTTGCTCTCATAGGCGGCAACATTACTCCTACTGATATCTAAGTTGGCCGCTAACTCTTCTTGGCTCAGCTTAGCCTTTTTTCTCAAAAATCTAATATTAGACGGTAGTATTTTTCTATCCTGTGTCGTCGCACTCATGTCTGATCTCTCTTGTTTATTCACTTGTAAGAATCACTGTAAGCTTGATTTTGTTCGGTATAGACTCATTCCTTTCCTGTAAATGACCTATCAAAGATAATAAATGCAACAATACTTGTGTCTTTAATAAACATTCGGTATTCTTATCTCATTGGGTGAAGTATACAACCGTAGTCAGTGAGCAAGCAAAAGAACATACCTCGACCTACTTACTTTGGGGCTAACCTCAAGCACCTAAGACAGTTAGACGGCATTACTCAGAAAGGTCTAGCCGAGGCCGTCGGTATCACCCGCAACAAGATTGCTACCTACGAGTATGGCGTCGTGGAGCCTAATGTCATCACCCTACTCGCCATCTGCGACTACTTCGGGGTCAGCCCTGCGTCTATGATGTCTATGATCTTAGAAAAAGAATACATCAAAGAGGAAGTAAGCGAGTCTGGCGACAATGCCTTGCAGAGTGTAATCCAGGAGCAGATACAGGAGTACATCTCTCACAATGCAAACATGACTAAGATCGTAGATGGCTACCGCTCTCTACAGACACTGCGAGGGCAAGGCAGCAGTACCTCCAGCGATAATATGCCCGATCCCACAAATGATATCGTAGAAGTACTAGAGTCGCTACTCAGCAGCAACTGGGACTGGATCGAATCACTATCCCTGACAACAGACCAGCCCTCCGTCATTAAGTAGCACCTCCCTAACTGCCACTCTTTGCCTCTCGGCAATGCATAGCCCACTACACCTTATGATACCTTGTCAGTAAGGCTAATACGACCACGTTGTATCTAATGGCATCGCGAAGGGGAAAACTTATTATACTCATGCAAGTCGATCGGGCGATCGAACTTTTACATCCTCGTAGTAGCTAGAAGGTAAAATCTCTGTACAATCACAAAACACGATATGGAAATCATTACCGACCTTAAAAATCAAATACTTACCTACTACGACGGCATAATAGCCATCATACCCAAAATCTTCATTGCGATCGTCCTCACGACTATCTTTCTTACGGTGATGGGCTGGATCAGGCGGAATCTAACTAAGTACCTAACGGGTAGAGCTGACGATACCCTACTACCCCACTTCATCAGCGACATCTTTAAGATTGTCAATATCTTCTTAGCGACGATCGTATTTCTATATGTCATCGGGCAGATAGCAGTGGCGAGTAGTATCCTCGGTGCAGCTGGAGTTTCTGCATTTGTAATCGGTTTTGCTTTTAGAGACCTCGGCGAAAACTTTCTTACAGGGATCATCATGGCTTTTGACCGCCCATTCCGAGTAGGCGACACCGTCAAGTCGCAAGAAGTAGAAGGCTCTATCATCCAAATGAACCTTCGCGAAACACATATCAAGACATTCGACGGTAAGGATGTCTACGTACCGAATGGTCAGATCCTCAAAAATCCACTGTACAACTACACGATCGATGGGTACATGCGGCGGTCATTTACGATAGGCCTAGACTACGATAGCAATATCGAGCAGGCTCGCAAGTTGATCCTACAGGCGTTATCCGATACAACAGGAGTGCTCACTAATAGCAAAAAACCCTTCTGCATGGTATCTGCCTTCGCAGCGAGCACAGTAACCATGACTGTTCAGTTTTGGATAGACACCTTCGACGACACACACAGCAGTCTAGAAGTACACTCTCAGGCGATGAACAATGTCCTACAGATATTGACCGACCATACCTTTAACATGCCTGGTGACGTCATAGAGTTAAAAAACTACAAAGACCAGCCATTGCAGTCCCTCAATAACTAAAACATATGGCCAGATCAGCAATGTACTCGAGATCCTGACCAAATATCCCACAGCTAATATCATATTCTAATGAGATGATGCGCGGGAGTCAAGTCGAACAAGTGCAGGTTTCTCCGAGTAGTAGTGATGATACAACATCTCTTGTCCACCACCAAACACTACCATTGTGAGCACACTCAACTATAATAATCTATCTGCCATCTATATCAACTCTACACTTAAGCGTAGTCCCGAAACCAGCCACACACAGGGTTTAATGGATGTATCCATTAATATCATGCGAAAAGAAGGCGTCTCCGTAGAGACTGTAAGGCTGATCGACTACGACATAGCGCCTGGTGTACAACCAGATATGACAGAAGCTGGCTGGGAGACCGATGACTGGCCAGAGCTCGTGCAAAAGATCGAAACAGCAGACATACTCGTCGTCGGCACGCCTATCTGGCTAGGCGAAAAATCGTCTGTGGCGCAACGACTCATCGAGCGACTGTACAGTATGACCGGCCAAAAGAACGATAAAGGGCAAGGCATCTACTATGGTAAGGTCGCTGGCTGTGTGATCACCGGCAATGAAGACGGTATCAAGCACTGCGCCATGGGTATCCTCTACTCGCTGCAGCATGTAGGATTTGTCATACCGCCACAGGCTGATTGCGGCTGGGTAGGACCAGCGGGGCCTGGACCGAGTTACTTAGACGAGGAGTCCGCTGCACAGGACAATGACTTTACTAATAAGAATACGACCTTCATGACGTACAACCTGCTCCACCTTGCACACATCCTCAAAGCCAACAACGGCCTGCCCGCTTATGGCAACTCCAAAGAAGCCTGGAGTGAAGGCAGTCGATGGGCTTTTAACAATCCAGAATACAGGTAAAGTACTCATGGCTGCCTAAACTTTCTATGTGCCCGTAGTATGGGCTACTAGGTTAGTTTACAATGTTGATGATTTATGAGTCTGACTTTAGAGCTTTCTGCCGGTACGCTTTAGGAGTCATGTTGTAACGCTTCCTAAACTGACGGGTGAAAAAACTTCTGTTTTTTAATCCGAGTTGATAAACTACATCCGACACGTTGTTAGTTGGGTTTTGCAGCAACTGCAGTGATTTTTCTAGACGTACTTTTTGAATATACTTCCTTACAGTCGAGCCAGCGTAGTCCCTAAATAGTCGTTGGATGCTTTTCTTATTGGTGTAAAATTGACGTTCGATGAAGTCTAGCGTAATAGACTTTGATATGTTATCGTGTATAAACGCATCAATCTTATTGAACATTTCAAAATCATATTTATCTAATACGCTTCTGTCATTGCTATCAAAGGCAAGCCATTGGTACCCCAGCATGAGGTATGCCTGTCCTTCTTTGAGTAACATACGGTCAATGCTGATAATATCAATCTCTGTGAGGTCGTGAATAAGCTTAGTTATCGCCATGTTGTAATTATTGATCTCATAGTATCGATCTAGAGCTCCTGCATCTTTAATAGCATCGATGAGGGGGTTTGACACGTCATCAATCAGGCAGTCTAACTTATTAATGAATTTAAGCCTTTCAATCTCAATGCTACATAGACGTACATCTTCTCCCTTGGTAAATTTCAGTATATGGCCGGCCTTCTTTTCGCTTGCAGCTATGATATTCTGATATTCCTCCAGTTCATGCCAAATCTGTTCGTCCTCGAAGCTGTGTGCTACACGACCCTTATAGCAATGAATAAATTTAATTGGGTGTATCATGTCATAAGTAAACTCAATAACGATGTCACTGTAGAACGTACATTCATAATTAAGTAATGCTAGTCCAGATTCAAACTGCATACCGACTATGGAACCGCTACCTATACTTTTGGGTATCTCAACTTTATAATAATTACAGCGCTGATGATACGAGGTATTGAACGCTTCGGCAAGATTTGCAATAACCTCTCCGACGGGCAGTGATTTGACTGTATATCTTTTCATAGCATGTTGTTATCTAGTGGCACATACACTACTGCGTATTGCGCTGTATTGTTTTACACGCTTAGAATTTATCGTCGATAATTTTAGCGTGGTCAGACCACGAGACTGCTTTCAACGCTGTATCCGATACTGTCACTGCCCTGCCCAGATCTCATTTTGGACGCCGGAGTAAGCAGCATTAATTTGATGTCCATGACGGCTTGTAGAACGAGAGTGTCCCCAGCTTCTGAGACTGATGGCAGCTCGACGATAGTACCGACATCTTCGACTTTAATATTTTTAAAAATGTTAAACGGCGTTGTAATAGTTGGAGGGTTGATTCCCTGCTTGACCATCTCAGTAAGCAAGCCTTCAGTACATACTGGCTTTATACTTCCCATTAGCAGATCCTCTTGGTCTAAAGATATGTAGGACCACGAAAGTAAAAAATCATGGCATGCTATATCATCAGACACAATCTCAGCCATAACGTCTCCCCTACTACTCCACAGTCTATTACCCGCTGTAAGGTAGATACTACCCTCCTGCGCAAAAGTTACGCTATTAGACAGTACATCTGTCATATCGTGCTGATTATATAGCATAAGACTACATACCTGACCACCGACTATATCCCTGATCACACCCGTCCAAAACAGGTAAAAAGAGCGGCATAGTCAGATGTTCCTAAATT
>CAYMFD010000109.1:0-12242 GCA_964389475.1 uncultured Saprospiraceae bacterium | reverse complement strand
GCGTGCAGCCTTGATAAAGGGGGGTACATCCTTGCGTACCAGCGATCCGCCACTGATCATCGTATGTGGGCCTATCTTGACAAACTGATGTACCAGGCTCATAGCACTGATGATGGCGTAGTCGCCTATCTCAACGTGTCCGCCGAGATTGACATTGTTAACGAGTATGCAGTGGTTACCGATGATGCAGTCATGCGCTACATGCACATAGGCCATCAACAGGCAATCAGACCCTATCGATGTCGTGCCATGAGCGGCTGTACCTCTATTGAGTGTGCAGTACTCTCGTATGACGGTGTTGGCACCTATCTCAAGCGTCGAGGCCTCGCCATCAAACTTAAGATCTTGCGGTATGGAACCGACTGCTGCGCCTTGAAAAATCTGGCAACCGCTGCCTATCCTACTGCCGTCGTGTATGATGGCGTGGCTGTGTATATGCACATTATCACCGATCACCGTATCACCATGTACTACAGCGAATGGCTCAATGGTCACATTATTACCGATTTGGGCATCGCTATGTACGAAAGATAGTGGGCTTATGCTCATTCAAAAAAACAATGTAAAATGACTAAAAATCAAAGCTCACTACGTACGCTGCACGATCTGCGCAGTCAACTCTCCTTCACTAACGATCTTATCCCCCACATACGCTGTCCCCATCATGGCGACAATTCCTCTTCTGATAGGAGACATAAGCTCCATCTTTAAGATCAGTGTGTCACCTGGGCGGACCTTGTGCTTAAACTTGACATTTTCCATCTTGAGAAAATAGGTATCCCATGTACCAGGCTCGTCCTGTAAACTCAGGGCGAGTATGCCTCCTGTCTGTGCCAGTGCCTCCATCTGCAGTACGCCAGGGAATATGGCATTACCCGGAAAGTGGCCCTGAAATAGCTGCTCGTTAGATGTGATATTTTTCACGCCTACCACTCGTTCGGCAGAGATCTCGATGATCTTATCTACCATAAGGAATGGGTAGCGGTGTGGCAACATGGCCTGCACAGCCTCTATGTCCATCAGCGGTTCTGCCGTAGGGTCGTAGGTCGGTAGGCCGCGGAGTTTCTTCTGCTCGCGTAGCATCTTCTTAAGGTGCTTGGCTAGAGCTACATTCCCTGTATGGCCTGGCCTAGTTGCTACGATCTTACCTTGGATGGTCGTGCCTACTAGTGCTAGGTCGCCTATGAGGTCGACCAGCTTGTGACGTGCCGGCTCATTGGGCCACTGCATGAGGTCACTATTGATAATGCCACGGCTGCTAGGGTCTACACCCTCGATACCAGCTGCTGCTGCTAGACTTGTAAGTTTTTCGTCCGTGATACGGTCATCAGATATGACGATCGCATTGCTGAGGTCGCCGCCCTTGACAAGACCAGCCTCTAGTAGACTCGACACCTCATGGGCAAAAACAAAGGTACGGCTGCCCGCTATCTCCGAGACATAATCGCCTTGCTGTCGCTTGTAAGCTGCATACTGCTGCCCCACTGCCTTACTATCAAAGTCTATCAAGACGGTTGCCTCAAAGTCCTCTGCTGGATACAGGCTGTAACTGGCGCCTGACGCCTCATCTACGAAGTCCATGGGGGCTCTTATGATCAAGGGCTCCCTATCGCCGTCTACGTCTACTACCTCACTGTCTACTACTGCGTCAGCGAAAGGCTTGGCACTACCATCAAGGATCGGCACCTCCGCGCCATCTATCTCGACCAAGGCGTCCGTAACACCGAGACCTACTAAGGCTGACAGTAGGTGCTCGACACACTGTACGGTCACTTCTTTCTTACCTATGGTCGTAGCTCGAGTCGTGCTTACTACGGCGTTCGCATCAGCAAGTATAATGGGGCTACCCTCTAGGTCTGTACGTACGAATTGAATGCCTGTACTATCCGTGGGCTTAACGACAATGGTCGTCTGGGTACCTGTATGCAAGCCTTTCCCGGATAAGGTAAAGGGCTTTGCTAACGTCTTTCTTTGCTGTCGCTTCATATCTTTTGCTTCAGTTCGTTGATCTGATTTTGAAGATCTTGAATAGTCTTGGCCATGTCTGGCAATTGTCTAAATCTGGCGTAGGACTTGAGGTAGTCTCGGTAGCCGATTGCAGGGTAGCCGTATAGTTTTTGGCCAGACTCCTTGATCGAACTAGCGATACCGCTCTGCGCCTGTATCTGTGTGCGGTCAGCTATCGTCAAGTGACCCACAAAGCCTACCTGACCACCGATCATACATCGACTGCCTATTTTGGTACTACCACTCACGCCTGTCTGTGCGGCGATCACGGTATGACTGCCTATCTCAGCATTGTGACCTACCTGTATGAGGTTATCGAGCTTGGTGCCTTCGCGGACGATGGTACTGCCCATGGTCGCTCTATCGATGACGGTATTAGCACCGATCTCTACATGGTCTTCGATGAGGACATTACCTATCTGGCTGACCTTATCGTAGGTCCCGCTAGCATTCGGAGCGAATCCAAATCCATCGCTCCCGATTACCACATTGGCATGGATGATACAGGATGCGCCTATCTTACAAGACCGCATCACTTTCACACCAGGAGATAATACCGTATGCTCACCTACCGCCACATCAGCACCCAGGTAGCAGTGGCTAAATATACGGGCACCGGCTCCCACCCTACAACCAGGTCCGACCACCACGTACTCGCCTATACTCGCATCTGCTGCTATCGTAGCCGAGGGATCGATGACGGCTGAGTGAGCAATACCACTTGGCAACTGCTCTGCTCGGTCGAAGTGCTGTAGTAGGACACCTAGCGTCGTGTAGACATCTGGCACCCTGAGTAGCGAAGCGCTGATCTTTTGCTTGGGTATGAAGTCCTCTTGCACGATGACGACCGTAGCGCCAGTGGTGTATATATAGTCCTCGTACTTTCTATTTCCTAGAAAGGTAATCGCTCCCTCCCCGGCTGCTTCGATCTTGGCAGGATGCGTGATTACAGCCGTACTATCACCGTCGACAGTACCTCCCGTCATCTCGCATAAATCGGCTAGGGTGTAGTTCATAACGCTAAGATAGAATTGTCAAGGGTAAGGTGATCTTCCAGTATCGCAAAATCGACTGACAGCCGCTATTTTCAGACCTACTGCACGATCTTAAACGTCGTTCTACGATTGGCTTGGTGCTCATCATCGGAGCAGGAAAGACAGACACAGGGTACGGCAGGCTTGTCCTCCCCATAGCCCTTAGCAGCCAGTCGACCTGCAGCGATGCCCTGTGCTGAGATATACGCCACGGCAGCCGCCGCCCGCTTTTGGCTTAGCTCGCCGTTATAGTCCGCAAGGCCACGGCAGTCCGTATGAGAGCCTAGCTCGATGTCGATCTGAGGATTGTCTTCTAGTATCTTGACGAGGGTTTTAAGCGCTGGCTCCGCATCTGGTCGTATGTCCCACTTGTCGAAGTCATAGTAGATATTGTCAAGTACGATCTCTACACCAGAAAATATCTGATCGAGGGGTATGGTGACATTGATCGTATAGGTCGACTGTCCTTCTTCCACTGGCAAATTGCGAGTATCCACCTGTAGGAGATTATTTAGAAAGCCCCGCTTGCTAGCTCTTAGTTCGAGCAATTGGTCGAGGCTGACCTTGACCAAAAAGCGTCCGGCGTCATCGGTGGTAAATCCGTCTTCTTCCCCTATCTTGATATAGGCCTGAGGTACTGGTGCGGTACCACGCTTGCCGCTATTAGGGTCATCCGCTACGGCAAATACATCGGTAACAACGACACCCGCCAGATACACATCTAGGTCGCTGCTAGGGTCATCATCATCACCCGTGACGACCTCCATGGTATCCGCTACTGGCTGGTACTGCCGCCACTTGTAGATATCATCGTCCGTATCACCTGCTCGGCTACTGCTGAGGTAGCCACTGGCCATCAGTCGGCCTGGCGTGGGGCTAGATCGATCGACGAGGTAGTGAAAGTCATCGGCGCCACTGTTGATAGGTGGCATGAGGTTCTGTGGTGGTGCCCAGCTACCATCCGCCCGCAGGTAGGTCTTAAAGATGTCCAGACCTCCCATACCCATAAGGTAGTCGCTACTGAAGTAGAGGGTATCTCCATCTGCCGTAGGGAAATATTCGTTGCCCTCTGTATTGATCGATGCGGGCATGGTGTAAGGCTCCGCCCACCGACCATCATCTAGCACCGAGTAGTAGAGGTCATAACCACCACGACCTTCCTCACGCTGTGCGACGAAGACGAGGACGCTATCATTCTCTATGAGGCAGGGCTGACCATAGCTGACACTACCCTCCCAAAACGGAATCGTCTCGGGCTCGGTCCACAGTCCCTCCTGCTTGTAGCTGTACATCAGTCGGCAGAACTGCGCCTCGGCGCTAGGATCATCGGAGAAGCATCGAGTAAAATACATCTCTTCCTTATCCTGGGTGAGTGCCGGCGTGCCATCGTTATACTTACTATTGAGCAGACCGTCGTAAGGCAAGGGGCTGCTCCCGTCTTTATGTACGACGAAGAGGTCGCTGTATTTATTACCCGTCCAGTCGTATACGTCAGTACCGGTCGCCTCGTCTCGATCAGAGGTAAATACCAAGTATTCATCATTAATAAATACGCCACCGTAGTCCGCACGACCACTATTGTAGGATTCTTTGGTCACCTGGATATCCTGCCTCGGTCGACTCGCCCACTCGGCAGCCTGTCTCGCCATAGCGAGCTGTCGCTGTACGGCTGGCTCGCCGGGGAGCCTAGACTGTAGCTGCGTCAGTAATGTGATGGCGTCATCGTACCGCTCTAGCCTGCGTAGGGTCTTAGCGAGGGCTAGGTCTGCGTCATTGCCATAGCCTGCCCGCACGGCTGTACCATACCACCTGGCGGCTTCCCTGTCTTCTTTAAGGATAGCATAGCTCTGACCTAGCAGATAAGCCTTCCTAGCCTTGGCACGGTCGCCCGTACCCTCGTACTCATCTTGTAGCATCGATACCGCGAGATCGTATCGCTTGAGGTCGTAAGCCTGCTCGCCACTCTTGATCTTTTGGGTAAAAGAACAGGCGCTAAGAAGAAGCACTATGGTGGTGAAAACAAGTATACGCATATGCAAAAGTAAGGTTCTATATTTATGGGAGCGGGGGTTGGAGTGTCGATCTAAAGATAGCAAGATCACTTTTGATTCTATAGCTGGTGTCGGAAAGGCCTAGTAGGACTACCAAAAAGACGGACAGAGATTAAAGATACTCGGCCCTCAGGTCCGCGTAGTACCTGCGGTACGGCGAGACTTGTGAAGCAAAACCTGGGACCTCGATGGACAAAGAATTAAACTAAAGACATATATCGTGTGCGGATTCTCCCTTCGACCGAAGAGCTCAGAGACTAGGCCCTACCGAAGTCTCCACTACTCGTGTGCGGACTCTCCCCCAAACCCCTCTCTTAAAAGCGAGGGGAGCTTAAACTGATGCTCCGCCTTTTGATAGTGAAATTTGGGTCTTCGTTCTGTTAAACAATAATCAGGATGTCGCTCAGCGACACCTATTAGCCATTCCATCCACAAGGATGACGGAGCAGGCCACGAAGTGGTCTCTTGACTAAATGTCAAGAGAGCGAAGAAACCTCGACCTCCGTGTCGAGGATGGGCTGCATGGGTCCATACTCGTGTACGGACTCTCCCTGACCCTCTCTTAAAAGCGAGGGGAGCTTAAACTGATGCTCCGCCTTTTGATAGTGAAATTTGGGTCTTCGTTCTGTTAAACAATAATCAGGATGTCGCTCAGCGACACCTATTAGCCATTCCATCCACAAGGATGACGGAGCAGGCCACGAAGTGGTCTCTTGACTAAATGTCAAGAGAGCGAAAGAACCTCGACCTCCGTGTCGAGGATGGGCTGCTTGGGTCCGACTGAGCAGCAAGCTTAGGTTCCTAGTAATTGCTGCTCGATGAGTCTTAGAAGTACTTGCTGCTCCTGCTGCCAGCTGTAGATCATAGAGGCATCGCGGGTGGCTGCAGCATGTGTAGTGTATAGCTCGGGTGAGTGATAGTAGTTTAGCACTGCCTTGGTGAGGGCGGTGATGGTATTGTCTATGCAGGTGCCGACCTCATGCTCCGCGAGGATGGCCTCATACTCTGGCAGCCGACTATTGATACTGGGTAGTCCAGCATGCATGTAATCAAAAAACTTGTTGGCGAGGCTGTAGTAGTAGCTTTTGCTCTCCACATCTAGTACATTAACTCCTAGCCATCCTAGTTGACTGGCTTGGCTCAATTGCGTGGGGGCGACCTTGCCATGTAGGTGTATATCGCTGGACCGCGGGCTCGCTGCCGCTAGTTGCCTGACGACGGGCATCTTATCACCGTCACCGTAGAGGTGGAGCGACACATCCGCTGGCAGCGACGACATCATCTCTATATACTGCTCTACCCACCTGCCTTGGTTGATGGCGCCTTGGTAGATGATGCGCTTATCTGGCTTATCTAGTACACACTGCTTGTGGGTATGGGAGGGCACATTCCGTACTACTGCAAACGCTTTATGATAGTGGGTAGATAGTATTCTAGCAAGGCTGCCATTGACCGTAATCGCTGTCGCTGCTGACCTCACATACCGCCTCATCCATCGCCACACCCAGCGCTTGAGTGGGCGACCTATGAGCTCTGGGACCTCGGTGAAGTACTCGTGTGCATCAAAGATCCAAGGTATTGACCCCGCCTGTGCTACCCTACTTACCGCCATTACTGTATCGAGGTCTACGGCACAGTACAGATCTGCCTCTAGGTTAGGTAGCAACTGCTCTAGCTGGCGATTGAAGTCGTAGTACATCCTCGGACCTGCCGACTTACTAGGCCTGAGGCGGACCTCCTCCCAGGGGTGACCTGCTAGCGGCAATGCCTCATCGAAGTCCCTGCCGACCATCGTCACCCTGTAGCCAGTCGCATGGAGGGTAGCCGCCACTCGCTGCATACGCTGGTCACTGGTCAGGTCTGACGTCATGACGAGGACGATATGTCGGGAGGCCTTAGTCATCGAGCTCTTCTAGTGCTGCGAGTGGGAGGTCTACCCCACTATCACGGATCTGCTGGATGATGGCTATCGCCTTGAGCCGCTTGGTACGTGGGTACATGCTTACGTACTCCTGAGCCGTGAGGGTGTCGGTGTTCTTGACGACCTGGGCGATATGTGCTCTTACCTTGTCAACCTCTTCAGGAGCGGCTAGTCCTATACCGCCCGCCTGACATCGATCACAGTGTCCACACGGCTGAGAGTCCTCCTCGCCGAAGTATGCCAGTACAAACTGCTGCCTACATTCCGCTACAGCGAAGTAGTCTATCATGGCATCTAGGCGCTTGCCAGCCCGCTCCTTACGTAGGTGGTATCGAGTTTTGTCGATTTCAAAATTAGTCGTCGACAGTCGCTCCCGTAGCATGGTCACCTGTGGGCCACTCTTCGCCGGCTCGTAGTCGATGATGCCCTCCCGCCGTAGTTGTTTGAGCTGTTGTACGATCTGCCTCCTGGAGAGACCAGATTGTGCAGCCAGGTCATCCTCATCGATCGTACTCTTAGTGACGAAGAGGCCCTCGTAGTGGCGGAGCAAGTGCTGTACCACCTTCATCTTCGCTGGCTGGTCACGGAGCATCTCATTGATTTGCCAGCCTTGCACGAGGATCATCGCCTTACTCGGAGACTTGACGCCATCACTCAACGCCAGCCATCCCTCTCGCTCTAGCAGCTGCAGGGTCGACCAAACCAGCCTGCCCGCTAGTCTCGTACGATCGACAAAGGCATTGACATCAAAGTCGTAGGACTCCCCAGCACCAGATCCTACCGGGATATCGAGGTACATATGCAGGCGATGATAGACGCTATGCACCTGGTCGAGTGGATAGTAGGCCGTCGTATGATTATACCTAGCTGCGGCGAAGTCTTGATCACTCAAGATACTTATTACTTCGGCAGGCAGACCATCTCTGCCGGCCCGCCCTATCTCCTGATAGTACTCCTCTATGCTCGGCGGTACGTCTAGGTGTATGACATAGCGGACATCGGGCTTATCGATACCCATCCCAAAGGCATTGGTACAGACGATCAGGTCTACCTTACCATCCATCCATGCTGCCTGTCGCTCTTGCCGCTCCTTGTGTGAGAGCCCACCGTGGTAGTAGGTTACCCTGTAGCCAGTGGCAGCGAGTAGCTCAGCGACCTCTCTTGTCTGTCGTCGATTGCGCTGATAGATGATACCTGTACCTGACAATCGGCTGAGTGCAGTAAGCAGGGCTGACTCCTTACCTGTGGTATTAATCACCTGGAGGTGTAGGTTGTCTCGTCTAAAACTCTTTCTAAAAAAACCAGCATCGCCGATACCGAGCTTATCTTTTATATCATCAATCACGACATCGGTCGCCGTTGCCGTCAAGGCGATGACAGGTACCTGCGGATGTATGTCTTTGATTTTTAGGACATCGAAGTAACTAGGTCTAAAGTCAAAACCCCACTGTGATATACAATGGGCCTCATCCACGGCCAGGAGGCTCAGATTGACCCGCTTGAGTCGCTCCCAAAAAATAGGCGTCGTGATCCGCTCTGGCGCTATGAAGAGCACCTTGGTCGGACCGTGCACCCAGTTGTCAATTGTAATATCGACAGCCCTACGGTCTAGACCACTGTGGATAGCTGCCGCTCGGATACCTCGGCGCAGTAGACTATTGACCTGGTCCTCCATCAGAGCGATTAAGGGCGAGATGACAATAGTCTTATACGGCAGTACGATGGCTGGCAACTGATAGCAGAGGCTCTTACCACCACCCGTGGGTAGCAGGGCGAGGGTATCACCACCACCCAGCACCGACTCGATAATCTCCTGCTGTAGGGGGCGGAAATCATCGAAGCCCCAGTACTGCTTCAATACCTGATTGATGTCACCTTTTGCATTCACCATACCAAGGTAGCGCTTATTGCCAATAATGCACCGGCATTACTAAATCACAAGCATCGATAGAGGTTGACACTACGAAACTCCACGTTGTGCGATCTCGGGCAACTAAGAATCGACAATTCTTCCTATTTTTATAGGCACGCAAGCGACTACTCACCATAGACTAAGCAAAATCATGGACCCCTTAGCCTCTTCTCAGTCATTAGACAGCAATAGCATTGATAAACTTATGGATGCAGATTTCACATTCATAGCTGGGTATCCTACCGGGAGTCTACCATATGAAATACTTTTTGGAGAATTACTTAATGAAAATAAGTACAACATAATCAAGTGCCGAGAACTTAAATACTCATAAAAAACAGAACATGCCAGCTGGTCAAGCTAACACGACTTGGTTTCTCGAATTAAAATCAACCTTAAGGGCTGATTGGAATCTAAAGATGATCATTGAAGATCATTTTACACTAATGGCTAACCTAAATGATCAGTTAAGTAATATTCGAAAAGACCTAAATGTCAAACCACAAACCTTCTTTTGCAAGCATTGTAATGAAAGACGTGTAGGCAAGTTTTCAATGGTGACTATTACATCAATGTACTTTGCCCTCGAGAGGTTTGAAATATGTACTCATGAGGAGCACTTAGCATTGAAACGAAAGTGGCGTAAATACTCCAAGCAAAACTCAATTAACATCTATGGTAAACCAAAAGGTGAAAAAGAATCACGAAATTATAAGCGAGTAGGTGACTAATAGGCTTTATCCCTGCCAGTACACCTATCACACTATCGAAACTACAATCGTAGACAAGATGCACCGACTATATTTCTATTGAATGATCCAAAACTGCTACAGTGGGTAATAGCAGGAGCTCTGTAGACACCAGGCGGAACCAGCAGCCCTCTACCATCCGTTGCACATCCCTCTACTAGCATGGCATAGAGACAGGCAGCCAAGCGCATCTCTACGGTAAAACATTCATACGGTGGTGGCAGAGCCAATCAGGCATCCATGTCCAACTAGCAAGACATCAACACCTCAACCTCCAGCTTATGCATACGGCTCACTACTACTTCGAGATCATAAGTATCGCATATAAGGGCCTGCCCCGCATCTCAACGGGGGACTTGCACCCTCTAGAATACATAGCTACCATTCTAGTAAACTGCCTTCGCTACAAAGACACTGTATTAAAGGAGGAACTTACCTGTCGGTATCCAGCATCACCATAAAGACACAGCATTAAATATGGCAAGAAAACAATTCGGCAATGCGTAGTGGGTAGAGCATTGGATAATGGCCCTGACCTATATAGACGACAGCAATCGCATACCGAGAGGAGTACGGTACGCTTGCAATGGTAGTACACTCGAGATAGCTTTTGACAGTGACAAAGCAAAAGCACTGGTAGCAGGTAGTCAACCGAAGCCTTGCATGATAGCGCTTAATGCCAATAATGCACCGGCATTGCTAAATCACAAGCATCCATAGAGATATCCTATGCGAAAATCCATGATGTGCGATTTTAGGACAAGAATAAATCTAAAATATTACTACTTTTAGTTTTGCGAAAGCAACTCCCCCTGTTGATGGCTACAAGCACCTACATACAACTAGAAAAAGTCCAGCATCGTGATAAGATGGTCACGCTATTGAGATTTGCGGGGCGACGCGACTGGCTTACAAAGATCAAGTCGTTGTCTATTTCAAAGTTTACTAGGACGCATGGTTGTTACTACATCGACTACGACTTAGATGCCTTTAACGCCTTCGTACAATTACAGCTCCCCTACCGACTACCTGCAAAAGCAGTAGATAACTCACTCGGAACCACTCAGGGCTCTCAGGCCGCACAGTGCAAGACCGACATAGCGACGACTACGCCGCCTCCCTCCTCTACGATAGATCCTGAGCAAGACGCTATCGCGGACATACACCACTGTCAAGATGGTGACCTAGAGATTACCTACCGCAACCGCTACTTTTACTTGACGACACCCTACGATCCTACTACTGTCTCACTTATCAAACAACTGCCCAAGGCCTACTGGCATAAAGAACAACAGAGATGGGTCTGCTATGCCACTGTAGAAAACCTCAGACGCATACAAAAGTACTGGAGCTGCTGGACTATGCATCAGCTAGAGACCTTGACCACCGTAATCAAAGCTTACGACAAAGGCACCACAGTGACACTCTACCATGTACCCACCTACGTACAAGAGGTCGCCGTGGAGCTCACCGGATATAGACAGCTGCAAGCACCACTACGAAGATGCAAAAATCGCCGCTACGACAAACAGGTAAAAAGATGGTACATACCCTATCAAGCCTCAATCATCGAACAACTGATCACAGACTACAAGTCAATGGGAGTCCATGTTATTAATCGATTACCGGAGGCACAACTGGATAAACAAGTCGTAGAAAGCAATGGGCAGAGAGGACGTAAGATCTTGCGAAAAGTACCTGCCCACTGCCAGAAAATCGCCACTACCATGATAGACGCTATGATACTACGGCGACATAGCTGGCGTACGATCGAGCAGTATACTCGCCACGTCACTAAGTACTACGACTACCTGCATAAGGAGCACGAGGGCCAGACCAGCCAGCACACCATCGATCTGTACATGACGATCTACGCTAAACGTAAGATTTCTGATAGTCTGCTAAATATCGTAGCTAGTGCCCTCAAGTATTATTATCGCCACATCGAACCACACCACCAGATAGACGTCACACTAGTCAAGCGGCCTATAACAGCTCAACGACTACCCGTCATCGTCAGTACCAAAGCAATCCTAAGACTAATCGGTACACCAACAAACCTCAAGCACCGAAACATTCTATACGTCTTGTACAGTGGAGGTCTGCGATTGTCGGAATTACTTGCGTTACAACTAAAGGACATCAGCTGGGATCGCAAGCAGATCTTCGTCAGAGGCGGCAAAGGAAAGAAAGATAGGGTCGTCATGCTCAGTGATGTCTTATCCGAGATCCTGCAAAGCTACTTCCACACGTACAAACCTGCTGTCTACCTATTCGAAAGTATAAAGCCAGGTCAGAAGTATAGCTCAAGCAGTGTACAGAAAATCGTTAGGAAGGCCAAGAAGGAAGCTAACATACCTGCCAAGCTCACGCCACACTCCCTGCGACACTGCTTTGCAACTCACCTCCACGACGAGGGCATAGCCATCACACACATACAAGCCCTACTAGGACATAAACAGCTGAAGACCACAATGATATATACACACATAAGCACCAAAGACACCACCAGAATAGTCAGTCCTCTAGACAGAATCATCACCCAAAATGAGGAAAAGACTCAAGAAT